>NZ_JACHJU010000005.1:300000-487515 GCF_014203795.1 Streptosporangium album
TGCCGGGCGGCGCTGTTTCCCAGGGCCTCGCTGTGCGCCCGCCGTGCGATCCCGGCCAGGGCCGCCGCCGGGGCCAGAGAGGCCAGCAGCAGGATGAGGACCCGTATCTCGCCGCCTGCCGTACCGGCCAGCGCCAGCACCGGGAACGGCACGGTGAGGAGTACGGCCGGCCGCGGTGAGCCGGTGCGGCCGAGCCGGTACCCGGCGATCAGCTGGGCAGCCACGCCCGCCACGGTCAGCGTCTGGAAGGCCGCGACTGACAGCAAGCTCGTCGCGGAGACGATCACGGCGGCCGCCGCCGGCTGCGCCCACAGAAGGGCGAGCGGTAACGTGGTGGCCAGGCCGAGCAGGCCGAACACCACGAAGTACAGTGCGGTGCCGGTACTCTCGGCCGGAGGCGCGATCCCGTTGTGCACGATCGACTCGCCCACCGGCGTACTCACGGCATATCCGAACGGATGCGCCAGCGGCGTGTTCCGAGCATGCGCGATCGACTCGGCCAGCGCGAGCAACGCCAGCAGTCCGCCGGCCACGACGGGCGCATGGGGAATTGCGGCGATCCGCCGCCACCTGGCGGCCCATCTGCCGCGCAGGTCATACGCTCGGTCCACGGAGGCCATTGTCTCAGCCGTCCGGCATTCTGGCGTCCCTCGCGTGAGGGATGGGACGTCCCTCACGCCAGCGACGGCGAAGATGGCTCGGTGGCGTGACGACCGTGCCCCCGGCCGCCGCCTAATCTGCCTGGAATGGAAGCAACCATCGAAGTCACCGGGCTGCGCAAGCGATTCGGCCAGACCATGGCTCTGGACGGGATGTCCTTCACCGTGACGCCGGGGCAGGTGACCGGTTTCGTCGGCCCCAACGGCGCGGGAAAGTCCACCACCATGCGGGTGATCCTCGGCCTGGACGCGGCCGACGAGGGCAGCGCGTTGGTCAACGGCCGGCCGTACCAGAGCCTGCGCAACCCACTCGGCCACATCGGGGCGCTGCTGGACGCCGCCGCGCTGCAGCCGAGCCGTACCGCCCGCAACCATCTGTTGTGGCTGGCCCACTCCCAGGGCCTGACCGCCAAACGGGTCGACGAGGTGATCGGACTGGTGGGGCTGGAATCGGCGGCCCGGCGGAAGGCGGGCGGCTACTCCCTGGGGATGCGGCAGCGGCTCGGGATCGCCGCGGCACTGCTCGGTGACCCACCGGTGCTCATGCTCGATGAGCCGGTCAACGGCCTGGATCCCGAGGGCATCGTGTGGATACGCGGCTTCCTGCGGTCACTGGCCGCCGAGGGCCGCGCCGTCCTGGTCTCCAGCCATCTGATGAGCGAACTCCAGGACACCGCCGGTCATCTCGTGGTGGTAGGACGCGGCCGGGTCATCGCGGACACCAGCGTGGCCGCCCTGATCGCGGCCGCGTCCCGCGACCGGGTCACGCTGCGCACCCCGGCGCGATCAGAGGCGATGACGGTGCTGGCGCACGCCGGTGCCACCGTGGCCGCCGCCGACCGTGACGCGCTCACCGTCTCCGGGCTGGCGGCGGCGGACATCGTGGCGCTTCTCGGCCAGAATGCGGTGCCGTTCTCCGAGGTGACGGCCCACCGCGCGACATTGGAGGAGGCCTACATGGACCTCACCCGGGACGCGGTCGAGTTCCGCGCCGCCACGGGACAGGAGACGGCACGATGACCACCGCCACCACCCCGTACCGCTCGGGCCTGCGGGCCGGGCACGACGGCTTCGCGCAACTGCTGCGCGCGGAGTGGACCAAGTTCCGGACGGTCCGCGGCTGGGTGATCGGCCTGGTGGCCGCGGCGCTGGTCATCGTGCTGCTCGGGCTGCTCTCCGCCGCGGGCAGCCACACGTCTTGCGGCGGGCCGAGCGATGTCTGCCCCGCTGTTCCAGTGGGGCCGGACGGCGAGGCAGTGGAGGACAAGTTCTATTTCGTACATCGGCCACTGGCCGGTGACGGCGGCATCACCGTCCGTGTGACCTCCATGACCGGCCAGATGCGCCTACCTGACGCCACCCCCGGGGTCCGGCGGGTCGAGTCCGGCCTCGTGCCGTGGGCGAAGGCCGGCCTCATGATCAAGGAGAGCACCAAGCAGGGATCCGTCTACGCGGCGGTGATGGTCACCGGCAGCCACGGGGTGCGGATGCAGCATAACTTCACCCACGACGTGGCCGGAGGCTCCGACGGCGTCTCGAAGGACTCTCCGCGCTGGCTGCGGCTGACCCGCTCAGGCGACACGATCACCGGCTATGAGTCCGCCGACGGCAAGACCTGGACCCAGGTCGGCACGGCCGACCTGGCCGGGCTGCCGGCCACGGTACAGATCGGGCTCTTCGCCGCCTCCCCCGGAGCTCTGACGGTGACGCAGGCTGATCTCGGCGGGTCCATCACGGCAGAGCGCTTCGCCGAGGCCACCGCCACCTTCGACCAGGTCGGCCTGCAGGGCGGGGCACCGGGCGGCGGGTGGAAACACGACGACATCGGAGCCACCCTGGAACCTGACGGGACGGTCCACCACCCGGGCGGGGCCGCCCAGTCCGGCGGCACGTTCACCGTGACCGGGGTCGGCGACATCGCGCCGCGCGCGGACGGCCAGACCATCGAGAACACCCTCTCCGGCATGCTGGCCGGGCTGATCGTGGTGATCGTGGTGGCGGTGCTGTTCATCACCACCGAATACCGGCGGGGCCTGATCCGCACCAGCCTGCTCGCCAGCCCGCGGCGAGGCCGGGTGCTGGCGGCGAAGGCCGTCGTGATCGCCACGGTGACCTTCGCCGCCGGGCTGGCCGCCGCCGGCGTCGCGGTCCGGGTCGGCACGCAGATCCTGCGCGCCAACGGCAACATGGTCCTGCCGGTTGCTCCGCTCACCGAGTTGCGGGTCGTGGTCGGCGTCGCTGCGCTGCTCGCCGTCGCCGCCGTCTTCGCCCTCGCCCTCGGCGCCTTGTTCCGGCGCAGTGCCGCGGCGACGACCGCCGCCATCGCGCTGATCGTCCTGCCCCACATCCTCGCGACCGCCTCCGTCCTGCCCGTGGGCGCGGCGCAGTGGCTGCTGCGGCTCACTCCGGCCGCCGGCTTCGCGATCCAGCAGAGCATTCCGGAGTACCCGCAGGTGCTCGGCAACTACGCACCGCAGGCCGGCTACTACCCGCTGGCGCCGTGGGGCGGCCTCGCCGTGTTCTGCGGCTATGCCGCGCTCGCCCTCGGCCTGGCCGTCTTCCAGCTACGCCGGAGGGACGCATGAGACGGGAACTGCACGCGGAGTGGACGAAACTGCGCACTGTGGCAGGCACCGGATGGCTGCTGCTCGCCGTCATCGCACTGACCGTGGCGCTCAGCGCCACGGCGGCCGCGACCGTGTCCTGCCCGTCGGCGGGATGCAATTACGACGTCCCCAAGCTCAGCCTCTTCGGGGTCCAGGTGGGCCAGGCGGTCGTCGCCATCCTGGCCGTGCTGGCGATCAGCGGTGAGTACGGCACCGGCATGATCCGCACCACCCTGGCGGCGATGCCGCGCAGGGCCACGGTCCTGGCCGCCAAGGCGGCCATCCTCACCGGCCTGACGCTGGCCGTGGGGACCGTCGCCGTTCTCGGGTCCGTGCTGGCGGGGCGGCTCATCCTGCCCGGCAACGGCTTCACCCCCGCGCACGGCCACCCGCCGCTGTCCCTTGCCGACGGACCGACGCTGCGCGCGGCCGTCGGCTCGGTCCTCTACCTCGTGCTGATCGCTTTGCTCAGTCTCGGCGTCGCCGCCGCCGTGCGGGACTCGGCAACGGCCATCGGGGTCGTGTTCGGCCTGCTCTACGTCTTCTCGATCCTTCCCTTCATGGTCGGTGACCCGGACTGGCAGCGGCTCCTGTGGCGGATCTCGCCGATGAACGCCGGGCTCGCCGTCCAGGCCACCGCCAATCTCCGCAGTCTGCCCCTCAGCCCATGGGCAGGCCTCGGCGTGCTCGCTGCATGGGCCGCCGCGGCGATCCTGGGCGGCGGGTTGCTGCTGCGGCGGCGCGACGCCTGAGCCGCACCTCCCGGCGGCACCCGGCGGCACCCGGCGGCCATACGAGCACGCGCCCGACCGTGCATGCACTGAGCATCCAGGACAGGCTGGCCGCGCAGAAGCCGAGGCCGCGCTGGACGCCTGGGAGGGCGATGTCCACCATTGGCGTCCAGGATGGGCATCGGCCGTACACAGCGTCAGCAGCACCGCGACCGCGGTTGCCATGGTCGGCGCTCACGGGGTTGTACCAGCCTTGACCGGAGAGTACGGTATGGCTTATTGACCAGATTTCGAATCTGGTCAATAAGTCAAAAAGGAGTGTACGGTGCTGGGACGACCAAGGCAGGACCTCAACCGCGCGGATCGGATCCTCGACGCCGCGGCCGACTTGCTCGTGCGTCTCGGATACCGGAAAGTCACGATCGAGGACATCGCCCAGCAGGTCGGGATCGGCAAGGGCACGGTCTATCTGCACTGGCGAACCAAGCAGCAGCTCTTCGAAGCCCTGCTCCTGCGCGAGGCCATCACCTACATCGACAAGCTCCTGGACGCGTTGCGCGGGGACCCGTCCACGGTGCTGCCGCACCGGCTGATGGCCGCGTCGTTTCTGATCATCCACGACAGGCCCGTACTGCGAGCCATGTTCACCGGTGATGTGGAGCAACTGCAGACCAGGATGGCCGACAGCGCCATGCGCAGCCACGAACTGCTCGCCACCACCAGCTTCCTCGACCTGCTGATCCGCCACGGACTGTTCCGTGCCGACGTGCCGAACCCGGCGTACGCGTTGAGCGCGATACACGGCGGCTTCCTTCTCCTCGACAACCTGGACCCGGCGGCCGCCGAGCTGGATGTGCAGGCGAGGGCCGACGCGCTCGCGCACGTTGTCCAGGCCTCCTTCGAGCCGACCGGCCGGCCGGACCCGCGGACCCTCGCCGCGGCGGCCTCGGAGATCATGACCGTCTTCGAGAACGTGATCCCGCCCTACCGCGAGTGGATCTACGGCTACCAGCGCACACCGGAGTCAGGTTGATCAACCTGGGCGATCTGCGGGCCACAGCTCGGCGCACGTCATCCGCCAGAAGCGACACCGATCAAAGGAGAGATCGACATGACGGAAGCCACCCCATCGGCGGCGCCGCTGTCCCTGGAGCGTCCCAACCACTTCGACCCGCCCACGGCACTGGCACGGCTCCGTGCGGCCGACCCCATCAGCCCGCTGTCCTATCCCGACGGCCACACGGGGTGGTTGGTGACCAGCCACGCCCTCGTCCGGGCGGTCCTGGCCGATCCCCGCTTCAGCGCCCGGGCCGAGCTCAACCACTCCCCGATCTCCCGACCGGGCATCGCCGAAAATCTCAAGCCGTCACCACCGGGCATCTTCACTCGGATGGATCCGCCCGACCACACCCGCTACCGGCATCTGCTCACCGGCCAGTTCACCGTCCGCCGCATGCGCGAGCTCACCGCGCGCATCCAGCAGATCACCACCGAGCATCTGGACGCCATGGACCGGCACGGCCCACGGGCGGACCTGGTTCAGGCGTTCGCGCTGCCCATTCCCGCGCTCGTGATCTGCGAGCTGCTCGGGGTGCCCTACGCCGACCGGGAGCACTTCCAGCATCATTCGGCGGCACTGATGCGCCTGGACAACTCTCCGCAGGAGTTGATCGCCGCCTACACCACGTTGCAGGAGTTCATGCGCGAACTGGTGCGGGCCAAACGCGCCAAGCCCGCCGACGACATGCTCAGCGGCCTGACCGCCGCCGATCTCACCGACGAGGAGCTCACCAACATCGGCTTCATGCTGCTGGGCGCCGGGTTCGAGACCACCGCCAACATGCTCGCCCTGGGCACCTTCGCCCTGCTGTGCCACCCCGACCAGCTCGCCGTTCTGCGCGCCGACCCGGCCGTGGTCGACCAGACCGTCGAAGAACTGCTGCGCTATCTGAGCGTGATCCCCTTCACCAATCGGGCGGCACTTGAGGACGTCGAGCTGGAGGGGCATCTCGTCAAGGCCGGAGAGACGGTGACCGTCTCGATACCGGCGGCCAACCGCGACCCACGCCGGTTCACCGATCCCGACATCCTCGACCTGCTCCGGCCGACCAGTGGACACCTGGCCTTCGGCCACGGCATCCACCAATGCCTGGGCCAGCAGCTGGCACGCGTCGAGATGCGGGTCGGATACCCGGCGCTCTTCAGCAGATTCCCCACCCTCCGCCTGGACGTCGCCCCCGAGGAGGTGCCGTTGCGCACCGACATGCTCATCTATGGCGTGCACCGGCTCCCCGTCACCTGGGACGCGGCGTAGCCGGGGAACTCATATCCAGTCTTCCGACCTGCCATCGTCGCGTCGGCGATCGCGATCGCCGACGCCGAGGGCATCGAGGCGGTGTCCATGCAGCGCGTGGCCGGCGACCTCGGCTTCACCAAGATGTCGTTGTACCGCTATGTCTCCAGCAAGGCGGACCTGGTCGCCGTCATGATCGAGAGCGCGGTCGGCGACCCACCCGACCTGTCCCGCGTCGAGGGCGGCTGGCGGGCCCGGCTGACGGAGTTCACCAGGCTGCTCGCCGACGCCTGGAAGCGCCGCTCGAGTGACGCCTTCACCCGCATACTCGACCGCCACGGCGCCGTGTTCCCCGCGCTGGTCGCGGCCACCTCCGACCTCGGCGACACACCCCACGACAACGGCCGCAGGTTCGGCCTCGAATGCGTCCTCGACGGGCTCGCCGCCCGTATCGCGGCGGCCTCGGGGGCCTGACCGCCACTGCCCGGCCGACAGCGACGGTAAGCGTGCACGTCCGGGTGTCGACGGGCTCGACCGTCCCCGTCGTGGGGGAGATGCGCTCGGCCACGACCGCGGCGGGCGCGTGCACGGTGAAGCGTCCCCGCCCTGCGGTGGTCACGCGGGGCGATGGAAGGGCTCGACCGGCTGCCCAAGCCCGCCACCGGACGACTGCACTGACGGATAAGAGATCGCGCGGGTAGGGCGTCGGGATTCATGGGCGTCGGGCGGGTCGGGCGTCCCGGCGGCGGGCCGTGGATGATGATCGGCCCGCCCTCGGTCTCCTTGAGCGCGGCGACCTCGTCGAGCGAGCGGAAAATGGTGGTTTCGCCCCAGTCGTCGACCAAGTCGTCGTCGGTCAGGGTCGTCGAGACGACGTACTTCGGCATCGCCTTGTAGCCGGGGTGCACCGAGTCCTTGCCGTCGGCGAACTCCGTCAGGTCCGGCCAGACCTTGCCGAACGCCTCGTAACTGGCCCGCCCGAGCAGCACCGCCGTGCTCGTGCTGCTCGCGACCCTTGAGATCGTAGGCCTCCTCGACGAACTCGATGTCCTCGAACGTGGAGCAGACCGGGGCAGAGCGGGCGCGGAGTGCGGTGGGGCGCCAGCGGCGCCAGGCAACTCCGGCGTGACGTACGATCTCGCGTGTGACCAGCAGACCCGCCTCGGCGCAGCACCTGAGCGACCTCGCGCGGCTGCGCCGCGTTCGCGACCGGATCGACCGGGAGTACGCGCAGCCGCTGAACGTCGAGGCGCTCGCCCGCGGCGTGAACATGTCGGCCGGGCACCTCAGCCGCCAGTTCCGGCTCGCCTACGGCGAGTCGCCGTACGGCTACCTGATGACACGTCGCATCGAGCGCGCGATGGCGCTGCTGCGTCGTGGCGACCTCAGCGTCACCGAGGTCTGCTTCGCGGTCGGCTGCTCGTCGCTGGGCACCTTCAGCACCCGATTCACCGAGCTGGTCGGCATGCCGCCCAGCGTCTATCGGCGCCAGGCGGCGCGCGCGACGGCGGGGATCCCGTCGTGCGTGGCGAAACAGGTGACCAGACCGATCAGGAATCGAGAAGCGCCGGCCCCGGGCCGCACCTAGCCTGATCGCCATGGACATCACCATTCACACGAGCTTCCTCCCGCACGACGACCCGGACGCCTCCCTGGCCTTCTACCGCGACACCCTCGGCTTCGAGGTCCGCAGCGACGTCGGACACGGCAAGATGCGCTGGATCACGGTCGGCCCCGCCGGCCAGCCCGGCACGTCCATCCTCCTGGCGCCGCCGGCCGCCGACCCCGGCATCACCGACGACGAGCGCCGCACCATCGCCGAGATGATGGCCAAGGGCACCTACGGCTGGATCCTGCTGGCCACCGCCGATCTCAACGGCACCTTCGAGAAGCTGCAGGCCGGCGACGCCGAGGTCGTCCAGGAGCCGACCGAGCAGCCGTACGGCATCCGCGACTGCGCCTTCCGCGACCCCGCGGGCAACCTGATCCGCATCCAGGAGCTGCGCTAGCCGTCCGGCGATCGCAGCCATGACCTGTGCAGACGGCACCGTGAAGGAGCCCGCGCACGACATCGGTGGCGGCCGCCTGGTGGCACCGTCACCGACCCCGATGGCAACACAGATGGAGACACGATGAGCATGGCCACGAGGCCGGACACGCAGTCGCCTGCGCTGTACGTTGCCGACAGCCACGATCTGATCCGCGTGCACGGCGCGCGCGTGAACAACCTCAAGGACGTCAGCGTCGAGATCCCGAAGCGCCGGCTGACGGTGTTTACCGGCGTCTCCGGCTCGGGCAAGAGCTCGCTGGTGTTCGGCACGATCGCCGCGGAGTCGCAGCGGATGATCAACGAGACCTACAGCGCCTTCGTGCAGGGCTTCATGCCCACGCTGGCACGGCCCGAGGTCGACGTACTCGAAGGACTGACCACCGCGATCATCGTCGACCAGCAGCGGATGGGAGCCGATCCCCGCTCCACGGTCGGCACCGCCACCGACGCCAACGCGATGCTGCGCATCCTCTTCAGCCGCCTCGGACAGCCCTACATCGGCCCGCCCACCGCCTTCGCGTTCAACGTCCCGAGGCGCACGGCGAGCGGGGTCATGAGCGTCGACAAGGGCAAGGGCGAGCGGATCGTCGTACGCAAGGCCGTCTACCACGGCGGCATGTGCGCGCGCTGCGAAGGCCGCGGCACGGTCTCCGACATCGACCTCGCACAGCTCTACGACGACTCCAAGGCGATCGGTGACGGCGCGTTCACGATCCCCGGCTGGAAGCAGGACAGCTTCTGGACCACGCGGGTCTACGCCGAGTCGGGCATCCTCGACCCGAACAAGCCGATCCGCGAGTTCACCGAGAAGGAGATGCGGGACTTCCTCTACGGCGAGTCGACCAAGGTGAAGGTCGACGGTGTCAACCTGACCTACGAGGGGCTGATCCCGAAGATCCAGAAGTCGATGCTGTCCAAGGACAAGGAGTCGCTGCAGCCGCACATCCGGGCGTTCGTGGAGCGGGCGGTGACGTTCACCTCCTGTCCCGAATGCGGCGGTTCCCGGCTCAGCGCGGAGGCCAGGTCGTCGAAGATCAAGGGGATCAGCATCGCCGACGCCTGCGCGATGCAGATCAGCGACCTCGCCGGGTGGGTCCGCGGCCTCGACGAGCCGTCGGTCGCGCCGCTGCTGAAGTCGCTGGGGGAGACCCTGGACTCGTTCGTGGGGATCGGGCTCGGCTACCTCTCGCTCGACCGGCCGTCGGGCACGCTGTCCGGCGGTGAGGGGCAGCGCGTCAAGATGATCCGCCACCTCGGCTCCTCGCTCACCGACACCACCTACGTCTTCGACGAGCCCACCACGGGCCTGCACCCCCATGACATCCAGCGGATGAACGACCTGCTGCTGCTGCTGCTGCGGGACAAGGGCAACACGGTGCTCGTCGTGGAGCACAAGCCGGAGGCGATCGCGATCGCCGACCATGTCGTCGACCTCGGCCCGCGCGCGGGCGCCGACGGCGGCGAGGTGGTGTTCGAGGGCACCCTTGAGGGGCTGCGGGACAGCGGCACGCTCACCGGCCGCCACCTCGACGACCGGGCTGCCCTCAAGGAGGCGGTGCGGAAGCCGAAGGGACACCTCGAGATCCGCGGCGCTTCGACGCACAACCTCCAGAACGTCGACGTCGACATCCCGCTCGGCGTGCTGTGCGTCGTCACCGGGGTGGCGGGCTCCGGCAAGAGCTCGCTGATCCACGGCTCGGTGGCGCGCAGGGACGGCGTGGTGGCCGTCGACCAGTCGCCGATCAAGGGTTCACGCCGCAGCAACCCGGCGACCTACACCGGCCTGCTCGACCCGATCCGCAACGCCTTCGCCAAGGCCAACGGCGTGAAGCCCGCGTTGTTCAGCGCCAACTCCGAGGGCGCCTGCCCCAACTGCAACGGCGCCGGCGTCATCTACACCGACCTGGCGGTGATGGCGGGCGTCGCCACCACCTGCGAGGACTGCGAGGGCAAACGGTTTCAGGCGTCGGTCCTCGAGTACCGCCTCGGCGGCCGGGACATCAGCGAAGTGCTCGCCATGCCGGTCGACGAGGCCAAGGAGTTCTTCGGCGCCGGCGAGGCGCGCGTTCCCGCCGCCCACCGCGTCCTCGAACGCCTCTCCGACGTGGGTCTCGGCTACCTCGCCATCGGCCGGCCCCTCACCACCCTGTCGGGCGGCGAACGCCAGCGTCTCAAGCTGGCCGCACACATGGCGGGCAAGGGCGGCGTCTACCTCCTGGACGAACCCACCACCGGCCTCCACCTCGCCGACGTCGAGAACCTTCTCGGACTGCTCGACCGGCTCGTCGACTCCGGCACGTCGGTCATCGTCGTCGAGCACCACCAGGCGGTCATGGCGCACGCCGACTGGATCATCGACCTCGGCCCCGGCGCCGGCCACGACGGCGGCCGGATCGTCTTCGAAGGCACACCCGCCGCCCTCGTCGCCGCCCGCTCCACCCTCACCGGCGAGCACCTCGCGGCCTACGCCGGCAGCTGACCGAGGCCCTCGCGGACACCGTGAGATGAGTTCTCTCATCTGTTTCGACTCGTCCCACTCGACTGCTGTTGAGACATGTTGACGCAGGCCGAGTTGCCGTCCCGATGACTTCCCACCGTCAGCGGCTGCGTCACGCGGCACAGGTCAGCTGGTCGCCTCAGGGATTCGGTGAAGGTGCAGGAACCGGGTGTCCGGTTCGATGCGGATCGCCTAAGTCCACATCTGAACAGGGAGTCCCGGTGCCTACGGTGCCATCGTCGTTCATCGAAAACCTCCAGCGTGGAGACCCTGGGCTTTGGCCCTGGGGAGGAAACGCGGCGCGGTGCCGCACGGTTTGAATCGAACATGCGCGCGATTTTCAGCTGATCGTTCGGTACGATGCGAGGCGTGGCGCAGATCGTGAAGCGGGCGTTCAAGTTCCGCTTCTACCCGACCCCCGAGCAGGCCGATGAGCTTGCCCGGACGTTCGGCTGCGTCCGCCTCGTCTACAACAAGGCCCTGCAGGAGCGGACCCGCGCCTACCGGTCGGAAGGCCGCAAGGTCTCCTACGTGGAATCGTCGGCCGCGCTGACGGAGTGGAAACGCACCGAGGAGCTGGATTTCCTGGCCGAGGTGTCGTCGGTGCCGTTGCAGCAGGCGTTGCGGCACCTGCAGACGGCGTTTGCGAACTTCTTCGCCCAGCGGGCCGGGTACCCGGCGTTCAAGTCCCGGAAGAAGTCCCGGCTGTCGGCCGAGTACACTCGCTCGGCGTTCCGCTACCACGACGGGCGGCTCACCCTGGCGAAGATGGACGCCCCGCTGAACATCGTGTGGTCGCGCCCGCTGCCCGAGGGGGCCGATCCGTCCACGGTGACCGTGTCGAAGGACGCGGCCGGGCGCTGGTCGGTGTCGATCCTGTGTGAGGACACCGTCCGGCCTCTGGACCCGACCTCGGACATGGTCGGGGTGGACGCCGGGATCACCGCGCTGGTCACCCTGTCGCGTCCGATTCCGGGCGTGACCGACGACGACGGCAAGGTCACCAACCCCCGCCACGAACGCGCCGACCGCAGGAGACTCGCCCGCGCGCAGCGGATACCGGCCCGCAAGGAGAAGGGGTCGGCGAATCGGGACAGGGCGAGGGTGAAGGTCGCCCGGGTGCATGCCCGGATCACCGACCGTCGCCGCGATGTCCTGCACAAGCTCACCACCGCGATCGTCCGCGAGAACCAAGTGGTCGTGATCGAGGATCTCACCGTGCGTAACCTGGTGAAAAACCACAGCCTGGCCCGCGCGATCTCTGATGCCTCCTGGCGGCAGATGCGCACCATGCTGGAGTACAAGGCGCAGTGGTACGGGCGGGAGCTGCTGGTGGTGGACCGGTGGTTTCCCTCCTCGAAGCTGTGCTCGGCGTGCGGCACGCTCCAGCGGTTCATGCCGCTGAACGTCCGCGACTGGGTGTGCGCCTGTGGCGTGGTCCATGACCGTGATGTGAACGCCGCGAAGAACATCCTCGCCGCCGGGCTGGCGGAGAGGTGAAACGCCTGTGGAGCCGGTGTAAGACCTCAAGGGCGCAGGCCCGGCGGGCGACTGGCGGTGAAGCAGGAAACCCCACCCGCGAGGGTGGGAATCCCCCGGCTTCAGCCGTGGGGAGGAAGTCAAGAAGCTTGCCGTCGCCCTGTCGGCCGAATTTCACCGTCTATGTGCCCGATCGGCGCGGACGCGGGCTGAGCGGACCTCATGGTGATGACTTCAGTGTCATGCGGGAGGTCGAAGACCTGCAGGCGCTTGTCACGGCGACCAGGGCATCGATCGCCGTGGCGCGCCCCGCGCCGCGACCGCTATGGCTGATGCTCGGTCAGCTGGAAATGCCAGACGATCATCGTCGGCACGCCGGCGTTGGCCGCTCTCGCCGCCTCCGATGCCAGGGCCGTCAGGCACCATGGCCAGTGTTCCCAAGGTCCTATCGTCTCGGACGCCCTCGGTGTGTCCGTCGGCTGGGGCCGTTCCACCGCCGGTACCCGGGGTCCCTCGCAGCGTCGTACCTGTAGTCCCACCGGCAGAGCGGCGCGCATGTAGTCCCCGGTCAAGTGGCGATAGGTGGCCAGCCGTCCAGGCTGCCCGTCCGGTCGGCGCACGGGCGGGATCACGCCCCGTGCCACTCCTTCGGGGTGGATGTCTGAGATCACCAGGTGTCCGCCTGGTCGCAGCACCCTGGCGAACTCGGCCATCACCGGCTTGAGGGCGGGAACATGCGTCAGTGCCAGGGAGCAGACGACCAGGTCCACTGCATCGTCGGGAACCGGTAGGTGATGCAGGTCGCCGAGGAGGAATTCGCCCTGCGGTACCCGTTCACGTGCCCGCGCGAGCATGTCGGGCGAGCTGTCGACGCCGAGGATCTGATGGCCGCGCTCGGTCAGGGATGCTGCGAACCGGCCGGTGCCGCAGGCGGCGTCCAAGGCGACGCCCACCGGCAGCGTGTCGACGAAATCGCGGTCGTACTCTCCGGTGAAGGAGCGCAACAAGGCGATGCCTTCAAGACCGAGCAGGTAGGCCAGCGGATGCTCGTAGATCACCGGCGTCAGGCTGACGACGCACGCTCCTCGAGCGCTATCGAATTAAGGATGACCGTCTCTGCCGCAGGGTTTTGCCCAAATTCGAGGGAATGGTCGCGTTCGAATGATCTTCCGCCGCCGATGTGATTAGGATCATGATCCCGGCGAAGGCGGTCTGCCGTCCCGCCGGGAACGGCCGACCCCCCACCCCGAAGGGATGGCTCATGTCCATCAAGCTCACCAGACTGGCCGCGACGTCGTTCGCGGCGGTCGCCCTGGCAGTGTCGGGATCCGCGCTGGCGACGCCCGCCAATGCCGAGGCCACCGGCCTTGGCGCGTCGAGCGCCCTCGCGTCCACATGGATCAAGTATGGCGACTACTCGTCAGCGGCGAAGTGTAAGGCGAAGGGCGAGGAACTGCGGAATAGAGGGACGTACCTGTCGTACTACTGTGAGTACACAGGCTTTTTCACGCTGATGGTCCTGACCAGGTGATCGGCTGAGCACGCGCGGCCCGGAACGACGATCTCCGGGCCGCGTCGGCGTCGATCGGGTGGTTCTGGATCAGGGCATCGGCACGGTGGTAAGATCGCGAGGCCGCCCGCTGTGTCCGTCACCGCTGATGGCGGTGGGGCCGAGCCAGGGAGAACGCCATGCTGGAGGCTTTCGCCGAGCTGTCCACGCCGCTGGTGGCCGATGCCTGCGTCCGCGGCGACGTGCCGCTGCGTGCCGCGCCGCCCGGCATCGGCTCGGTCGTCCCTGGACGTCGGATCGCGGGACGCGCGTTGCCGACGCGGCACTACGGCAGCGTGGACGTGTTTCTGGAGGCGTTCGGCCGGGCCGGACAGGGTGACGTGCTGGTCATCGACAACGGCGGACGACTGGACGAGGCGTGTGTCGGCGATCTGGCAGTGCTGGAGGCCGAGGCGGCAGGGTTGGCGGGTCTGGTGGTGTGGGGACTGCACCGTGACACGCCGGAACTGGTGGAGATCGGTCTTCCGGTGTTCAGCTACGGCAGTTACCCGCCCGGCCCGGTGCGGCTGGACGAGCGGGAGCCCGAGGTGCTGGCTGCTGCACGATTCGGGCCGCATCTGGTGAGCGGGGATGACGTCGTCTTCGGCGATGACGACGGCGTGTTGTTCGTCGCCGCGGAGCATGTCGAGGAGGTCCTGGCGACGGCGCATCAGATCCGGCTGACCGAGCGCGAACAGGCCCGCAGGATCCGGGCAGGTGAGACGTTGCGCCGGCAGACGGCCTTCGACGAGTACCTGGCGCGGCGCGCTGCCGACCCGTCGTATACCTTCCGGTGGCATCTTCGGCGTATCGGCGGGGCCATCGAGGAGTAGATGGGGTGCCGGTAAGGCACGTGGCGGTCCATCGCACCGTCTACGCGGCCCTCCCCAAGGCCTGTCCTGTTGTGATGCCTTCTCCTGCTCCGCACATGCATCTGCCGATGGCCTCGGTAAGGTCCGGTTATGGTCGCTGATGAGGGTGGAACAGCAGCATCGGCACAGAAGGCTGATGACGGTCATCATGGGCCATCCCGGTCATTGTCGGTTCTCACGCGATATCCAGATTTCCGCAGGTTCTTCGTCGGCAATTCCCTGTCACTGCTGGGATCGAGCGTGACCATCGTGGCGCTGCCGTTGACAGCGGTCGTCTACCTGCACGCGTCACCTGCCCAGATGGGCATTCTCGGTGCGGCGTCGTTTCTGCCGCATCTCGTTCTGGGGCTGCCCGCCGGCGTATGGGTGGATCGCATGCCCTACAGGCGGACGCTCATCCTGGCCGATCTGACGCAAACCCTGCTGCTCGGCTCGGTTCCGGTCCTGGCCGTGCTCGGGTCGCTGCAGATCTGGCATCTCTACGTCGTGGCGGTGCTCGCCGGTGTCGGTAACCTCTTCGAGACCGTGACCGCACAGTCATTCACCCCCATCCTGGTCTCACGTCGTCAGCTGTTGCCTGCCAACAGCGCGCTCATGCTGAGTAACGCGACTGTCAACACGACCGGGTCAGTGTTAGGGGGCGCGCTGGTTTCGCTGCTCACCGCTCCGGTCGCCATCGCCGCCGATGCGGTCACGTTCCTGCTCGCCGGGCTGTGCAAGGCACGGATTCGCACCTCCGGACCGGTCGTCGTCTCGGCCGGAGCGCACCGGCAACACCTGCGGGCCGACATCCTCGAAGGGCTACGCGCGGTCTTCGGCCATCGGATCATTCGCGCGGTGACACTCGCAGCCGCTGTCGGCGCGCTCGCCGGCCAGATGCAGAACGTCGTCCTGGTGCTCTACCTGGTTCGAGACCTCAGCCTTTCCCCGGGGTTGGTAGGCGTGGTCGTCGCGATCGGCGGCGTGGCGGGCATCCTCGGCGCTTTGGTCGCAACCCGGATCACCCAACGCATCGGCCCCGGCCGAGCCTTCGTCGCCGGCATGTTCCTTGCGGCCATGGCCGGTCTCGTGCTCGCAGCGGCGGCCGGCCCCCTCTCACTCGTGCTCGCCGTCCTGGCCATGGCGCAACTCCTGCGTGGTACCGGACCGTCGCTCTACGGCGTCAACCAGCAAACCCTCCGGCAGGCGCTGATCGCACCCGTCCTGCTCTCGCGCGCCAACGCCACCTGGCGGTTCCTGGTCTATGGAACGCAACCTCTCGGCGCGCTCCTTGGTGGGTTACTCGGGTCAGCGCTCAATCTTCGAGCCACCTTGATCATCAGTAGCGCCGTAATGCTCCTCGGCACCGTGATCGCACATGTCTCACCCCTCCGCTCGCTGCGAGAACTACCCGCTCAGGAGGCCGGCGACGAGAGCACGGCCCTCACCGAGTGGTCGGCCGCCTTCTGCCCCTCTCCGAGCGAGGAAGTCCCGCGGGCGGCCTCCAAGGATTGAGCGGCGCAGCAGCTGGTGGGCTTTGGTGGTCTTGAGCCGCGCCGCGCCGCGGTCACCTATTTGATCATCTGGTCGTGCTGGGCGGGTTGGGTCCTGGGCCGTATGACGTTCGTGGCCGGCGGGTTCGACACGCGAACGGGATGACGACGACTCCGGCGGCTCCGTTGATCAGCACCGCTCGCAGACGCGTCCGGTGTTCCTCGAAACGCTCTGTCAGCCATGCGCTCTCGTCCGCCGTGTCACGTTCCTTCCTCGCGGCGTGTCATAAACGTAGACCCACCGAACCCAGCTGGTGTGACCGGGAGATCGGCTCCCGGACCGAACGACTGCGGAAGCGCAGGCCGTCAGTTCCCGGGACGTGTGCCCGGACTCCGGCTGAGCAGTTGAGGTACAGTTTGAAAGTCCTGTTGTCTCCGATAGAGGTGGACGTTGCGCATCTGAGGTTCGCGATCATCGCGCGGTACGGCATTGGCCGTAGTCCGTCACGCTGCAGCCGGCTTTTTTGCCGCCCGTGACCCCGCGTGGATGCGACCTCGGTGCATGAGCCGTCCTCACCCTCCGGAGGGCCGCACTTCTTTCTCGGTTTGGTCGCCGCGTGGTGCTCGCATACGAAGTCCCTTATCCACTGCGCTTGCGACTGCGAGAATCATCATGGCCAACAACCCCATCACGCCCGGCGTCTCCGTGACCTGTTCCGCCCTGTCTTTCCAGTGGCCGGACGGCACGACCGTCTTCGACGGGCTCTCTCTCAGCATCGGCCGGGGCCGTACCGGCCTCGTCGGCACCAATGGCACGGGCAAGTCCACTCTGCTGCGGCTGCTGGCCGGCGGGCTGCGTCCCTCCCGGGGGTCGGTGACCGTGAGTGGCAGCCTCGCCTATCTTCCACAGAACCTCACCCTCGACACGGCACTGCGCGTCGAGGAGGCTCTGGGCATCGCCGAGCGGCGCGCCGCGCTGCGCGCCATCGAGGCCGGAGACGTGAGCGAGGAGCACTTCGAGACGGTCGGCGACGACTGGGACGTCGAAGAGCGGACCCTGGCGACACTGGGCTCCCTCGGACTCGGCGATGTCGAGCTGGATCGCACCGTGGGTGAGATGTCCGGCGGGGAGACCGTTCTGCTGCGCCTGGCCGCACTGTTGCTGGAGCGTCCCGACGTTCTGCTGCTCGACGAGCCGACCAACAACCTTGACCTGTTCGCGCGCCGCCGGCTCTATGAGGCCGTCGACTCCTGGCGCTCGGGTGTGCTGGTCGTGGTCAGCCACGACCGTGACCTGCTGGAGCGTGTGGACCGCATCGCCGAGCTGCGATCCGGGGCGGTGAGCTGGTACGGGGGCGGCTGGTCCGCCTATGAGGAGGCTCTGGCCACCCAGCAGGAAGCGGCCGGGCGGATGCTGCGGGCCGCCGAGGCGGATGTGCGACGGCAGAAGCGCGAACTGGAGGAGACCCAGATCAAAGTGGCCCGCCGCGAGCGGCACAGCAAGAAGATGGACGCCCAGCGGCGGGCCCCGAGAATCGTCGCCGGTGAACGCAAGCGGTCCGCGCAGGAGTCGGCGGACAAGCTCCGCGGCCTGCAGGAGGACCGTCTCAGTGAGGCGCGTGAGCGGCGCGAGGAGGCCGCGGACGCGATCCGCAACGACGCCGAGATCCGTGTGAGCCTTCCCCATACCGCCGTGCCCGCAGGCCGGACCGTCCTGAGCCTGCACGAGTTGCGTCCCCGGTTCGGCAAGCTGCACGCGGGCAACCTCCATGTGCACGGGCCCGAACGCATCGCGCTGGTCGGGCGTAACGGAGCCGGTAAGACCACGTTGCTGCGTACCCTCACCGGGGAACTCGCACCTCTGTCTGGTGAGGCCAAGACGTTCGTGCCGCTGCGGTTCCTTCCGCAGCGACTGGATGTGCTGGACGAGGAGTTGAGCGTCGCGGCGAACGTGGCCCGCATGGCTCCCGGGATCACCGACAACCACATCCGCTCCCAGCTCGCGCGGTTCCTGTTCAAGGGGGCACGCGCCGAACAGCCGGCGGGCACCCTCTCGGGCGGAGAACGCTTCCGGGCCGCCCTCGCGGCGACGATGCTCGCCGCACCGGCCCCGCAGCTGCTGATGCTGGATGAGCCGACCAACAATCTCGACATGGCCAGCGTGCGGCAGCTGACGAGCGCGCTCGACTCCTACCAGGGCGCGCTCCTGATCGCCGGCCACGACCTGCCCTTCCTCGAATCGGTCGGTATCACCCGCTGGCTGCTCCTCGCAGAAGAGCTTCAGGAGACCACCGCCGAAGAGGTCCGCGATCTGCTCGAAGCGTCAGAAGCCAGTTGAGAGCCCCGCGGTCCCGTCTGTCCGTCCTGCCCTCACGCCTTCCTGGCGGCCGTCGCGCGCGGCCCATGAGGTAATTACTCCTACGGAGCCCTCGCTTGCAACTTCCTGTACGGCGCTGACGTGCGGCACAAGCTCGGCGTGCTGCGCGCTCACCGCGAACGACTGGGACGGCTCTACTCCAAGCGCACCATGGCCGCCGACTACCGGGCATCGGCCGCCGTCGATGTCGAGCACGACCAGGCCGACCGTCAGGCGGGGAACCGGTTGCGCATGCCGGTGACCGCCCTGCAGCAGGACTGGGGTGCGGCCCTCGGCTTCGACGCGTCGCCCTGTGGGAGGCATGGGCCCCCGACCTGGAACACATCAGCGTCTCCTGCGGCCACTTCATGGCCGAAGAAGCCCCCGCCGATGTCGTCAAGGCACTGCGCGACCTCCTGGCCAGGTAGAGCATGTCGGCCTGCCCAGCCCCCGGCGCTGATCGGCGGCGAGGAGGTACCGGTCGGTCCAGGCGTTGAGGCTGTTGTCGGCATCGGCGAAGGCGCCGGGCAGCTGATCGCGCCGTCGTCTTCGCGGTAGCCGTCGCATGTACGGCGGCCGGATAGGAGCTGGGGGCGGAGCAGACTATTGCGCGACTATTCATTAAATGTATAGTTCTGATCATGTTAACCGGTCATGTGCTGCTTGGCCTCCTCGTCGAGCGCCCGAAGCATGGCTACGAGCTCAAGAAGGAGCACGATCACCGCCTGGCCGGCGCCAAGCCGCTGGCCTACGGGCAGGTCTACGCCACGCTGCAGCGGCTGGAACGCGACGGCTTCGCGGAGGTCGCGGAGACGCAGCAGGAGGGCGGTCCCGAGCGGACTATGTACGCGATCACCGACAGCGGCCGGGTGGAGCTGGCCCGGTGGCTGAACACCGTGGAGCCACCGGCGCCGTATGTCGCCAGCTCGCTGTTCGCCCGCGTCGCCGTTGCCGGAAAGGGCACTGATGGGTATCTCGTACGGCAGCGCGAGGCACACCTGGCCCGCATGCGGGAGCTGACCGCCGCGAAGGCGTCCGGCGCGCCCGCCCAGGTGCTGGCGGCCGACTACGCGCTCCAGCACCTCGACGCCGACCTGCGCTGGATCGAGACCGCACTCTCGCGGCTGAAGGAGGAGAACGGTGCTTGAGGCCAGAGGCTTGGTGAAGTCGTTCGGCAGGACCAGGGCGCTGACAGGCGTCTCCCTCGAGATCGCAGAGGGCGAGATCGTCGCGATCACCGGGCCGAGCGGATCGGGCAAGTCGACGTTGCTGTACTGCCTGGCCGGGATCATCCGCCCGGAGTCCGGCGAGGTCGTCCTGGACGGCAGGCGGATCGACACGCTGGCCGAGGCGGAGCTGACCAAGCTGCGTCGCGAGAGCTTCGGCGTGGTCTTTCAGTTCGGCGAGCTGGTGCCCGAGCTCACCGCGGCGGAGAACGTCGCGTTGCCGATGCGGTTCAACCGGCACGGCAGGCAGGAGTCGATGAACGGCGCGGCGGACCGGCTGGCCCGGCTGGGGGTGTCCGACTGCGCCGATCAGCGGCCCGGTGAGCTGTCCGGGGGCCAGCTGCAGCGGGTGGCCGTCGCGCGTGCGCTGGTGACCGGCCCGCGCGTGGTCTTCGCCGACGAACCCACCGGAGCGCTGGACACGCTCGGCGGCGAGTAGGTGATGAGCGCACTGCTCGGCGCGGCCCGCGCCAGCCGTACCACCGTTGTCCTGGTCACCCACGACAACCGGGTGGCCGCCTACGCCGACCGGGAGATCGCCTTGCACGACGGGGCCGTGCTGGCGGGGATCAACCAATGATCACTGTCATGCGGATGCTGAACAGGGGACGGTCGCGGGCCGAGCGGGTACGCGCCTGGCTGGTCGCCGCAGGTGCGGGAGCGGCGACGTTCCTGGTCTGCACGGCTGTCAGCCTGGCGGACTTCCAGGACGAGGGCGGCTCGCTGACCGGGCTCGGTCTGGCCCTGCTGGCCCTGCCGGTCGCCGGCCTGGTCCACCAGGCCAACCGGCTGGCCTCGGCCACCAGGGAGCGACGGCTGGCGGCCCTGCGGCTGGCCGGGGCCACGCCGGACGACGTGCGGCGGCTGGGTGCTCTGGAAGGCGGCTGGCTGGCGCTGCTCGGCTCGCTGGGCGGCGCCGCGGTCTACGTGGTCACCCATCTCGCCGGGCCGCTGCCGCAGGTGCCGGTGATCATGGCCGCGGTGACGCTCGGTGGGGTCCAGTCAGGGGCACGCGCCAGCCGGCACGTCGTCGCCTCGCCGCTGGGCGTAGTCCGCCGTTCGCGCCTGCGGGGGCCGAGAGTGCGAGACCTGCTCCTCGTTGTGGCAGGTGTCGGCCTCTTCACTCTCGGAGCCGTGCTGAAGGGCCGCTTCCCGCTCTTCGGGCCATACGGGTCGGCCCTGGCCATGACGGCCGGGCTGGTGCTCCTGCTGTTCGGCGTGACCCTGGCCACGACCTGGCTGATCAGGGTGTACGCCCGCCGGGCTGGTCGACGGGCCGGGTCCCCGGAGATGCTGCTGGCCGCGCGGCTGGTCGAGGCGGACCCGAGGGCGTGGGCCAGGGCTCTGTCCGTGGTGAGCCTGACAGTGTTTTTCGGCGCGGGCGCCGGAGCCCAGCAGGCGGGCGTCGGCTATTCCCACGCCCACGCGCTCGTGGATCTCGCGCTCCTGGTGGCCCTGGTGACCTCGGCGGTCGCCCTGGTGGTGCATCAGGCGGAGGAGCTGATCGATCATCGCCGCTCGTTCGCCGCGCTGGCCGCCTCCGGGGTGCCGGAGCGGGCGCTGGGCGGGGTGCTCGTACGGCAGGCGGTCATCGCCGCGCTGCCGGTCTGCGTCGTGGCGGCTGTCTCGGGAACGGCGGTGGTGGTCCTGCCCCTGACGGAGGTCTACCAAGTTCAGTGGCTCGGCTGGGCGGCCGCCAGGGCCGTGGCCATGGCGGGCATCGGGGTTCTCGCCGCGGTGCTCGTGGCTCTGGCGGCCCGCCCGCTGCTGCGCGGTGCCCTTCGTCTGGAGGAACTGCGCGCCTAGATCCTTGCTGACGAGGACTTTGGTAGTTGGGCAGCGTTTTCAGGCCGCTGAGGGCAGGCGCGCTTGGGCGAGCCGGTCGTTGAGGTGGTGTTCGGTGGAACGCATGGCGTTGGTGAGTTCGGGCGGGGTCTGAGAGCCTTCTGACAAAGGATTTGGTCGCTGAGGCCGGGCCAGGGATGCCCTGGTCGAGGCCATCTTCGAGTGATACGCCCGCGAACAGGAGCGGGCTCCTGATAGCTGAGGTGTTGTCTACGCAACTCAGCGGCCAGGAGCCCGTGGTTGTCTGTCTACACGCCCGCGTCCTCAGACGCCGGTGGTTGCGCCTCACCGGGGTGCCGATGTCATGGCCGGAAGCCGTCATATCCGTCGGATCTGACCGATGCCGAATGGGCGGTGCTGGAAGGCGAGGCGCGGCCGGTGATGGCCGAGCTGGTCGCGACCACGGGCAGGCCGATGGTCCATGACCTGCGAGCAGTACTGGACGCGATCACCTATGTGACCCGGTACGGGATCGAGTGGCGGGCCCTGCCGGTCGACTTCCCGCCGCATGAGGCGATCTACGCGTTCTTCCTGCGCTGGTCTGGGCGGGGCCTGCCCGAACGGCTTGCCGGGCGGCTGCGCGGCCGCCTGCGTGTCCTGGCCGGACGCGGCGAGCTGCCCACGGCGGGCTGCCTCGACTCCCAGACCGTCAAGGCAGCCGAGACCGTCGGGGCCGCGGCCTGCGGGTATGACGCAGGCAAGAAGATCAAGGGGCAGAAGCGGCATGTCGCGGTCGACACGCTCGGGCTGCTGCTGTGCGTGATCGTCACCGCCGCGTCGGTCCAAGACCGTGACGGCGCGCACCCGTTGCCGACCTGGCCGCGGGAGAAGTTCTCCACCATCGCGCTGGTGTGGGCGGACGGCGGCTACGCCTGCTCGCCTGGGCACGCGACGTGCCACGCCTGACCGTCACCGTCGTCAAGCGCTCCGACGACCTGCGCGGCTTCGTCGTCCTGCCCCGCAGGTGGGTGGTGGAACGAACATTCGCCTGGCCGGCCCGCTACCGCCGGCTGGTGCGGATCTACGAACGCGAGCCCGAACACCACGAGGCCCTGATCTGGTGGGCCACCGTGCACCGGATGACCCGCCGCCTGACCCGCGAACTGGCAGGCCGACCGCCCCATGGCCGCTGGAGCGACCCGCCCCCGCTTGCGGACCTGTCCAGTCCCGACCGGCGCGGCAAGGTCCTGGAACTCCTGGCCGCCCAGCCCTGGCGGGCCTGGAAGGGAACCGAACTGGCCGCCATCCTCGGAATCGCGAACATCAACAGCTTCCGCGTCCAACTGTCCCAATGGTCACACCAGGGCTACATCAACAAGATCGGACCAGCCCTCTACGGCCCCATGCCCACGAGCACTTAAGCCTTTGTCAGCAGGCTCTCAGGTGCTGCGAGTGCTCCGGTCCGGCTCGCATCTACCGGCGCACCCGCACCGGCGAGGCGATCTGCGGCGACTGCTGGCGGCCGCCCGACGGCGACCCGGTCGATCTGATCTGCCAGGCCATCGCGGCCGTCGCCCCGGAGGGGGAGCCTGCGGCCGTCCGCCATGCTGTCGAGTCGGTCGTTCCCGTCGGCAACGTCTACCTGATGTTCCGGCTGCTCTGGGAGATCGAGGACACCCCGGGCATACTGACCGGCGAGGGCGCACAAGCGTCCGCGCGGGCCGCCCGGCTGATTACCGCGCTCACTGCCGCCGGAGTCCCTGTCCCCGCACCGGCCTGCCCCGGCTGCGGCCAGATCCGGCCGCTGATCCAAGTGCTGGGCGGCCGCCGCTGCTGCCTGCATTGTTACCGCAAGGCGAACTCCACCGCCTGCGGGCGCTGCGGCAGGGACAGGGCGATCGCGACGCGCCGCCCGGACGGGACCCCGCTGTGTTCGATCTGCATGCGTCACGAAGCCGACCGGCTAATCACCTGTTTCCTCTGCGACCGCGTCTGCCCTCTCCGCCGATCCACCAAAGATGGGCCGCTCTGCGGCACCTGCTACCGGCCGACCATGCAGACCTGCTCGTTCTGCGGCAAAGGGCCTCGACGCTGCTACCGGGCAGCGACCGGGATGCCCCGCTGCGACACGTGCTCCCGGGCCCGTCGGCACTGCGTGGGTTGCGGCAAGGACAAGTACGCCGCGGCCCGCACCGAGGACGGCCACTTCTGTGAGACTTGCTGGCAGAAGAACCCGATCTCGTTCAATCCCTGTCGGCTCTGCGGGACGGTCGAGTATCTGCACAGCTACGGCCGCTGCCACGGCTGTGTGCACGACCAGAAGGTCCATGAAGCGCTCTCCCGAGACGGCGTCCTGCGGCCCGAACTCGAACCGGTTCGCGATGTCCTGCTCGCTCACGGCCCGAAGACAGGCCTGCGTTGGCTGGAGCGTGCCGGTGCCCGCATGGTGCTGGACGCGCTCGCTGATGGCACCTGCCCGCTCACCCATGAGGGCCTGGACGCCTTCCTGCCGAACAGGTCCGTGGCCTTCCTGCGGGCCGCCCTGGTCACAGCCAGGGTGCTGCCCGAGCGAGACGAACGGTTCACCGCCTTGGAACGGTGGATCACCTCGACGGCCGAGGCCGTCCCCGACGACGGCGAACGCAAGCTCGTCCAGCGCTTCGCGACTTGGCACCATCTGCGACGCGTTCGCCGCGAGGCCCAGGGCCGCCCGATCACCTCGCCCCAGGCGATCTCGGTTCGGGCCGGCATCCGCGCCGCCGTCACCCTGCTGGTCTGGTTGCGGGAACACGGCACCGAACTCCGACTCTGCACCCAGGGTCACCTGGACGAGTGGATAGCCACCGGGACCACGACCCGCTACGATGCCCGCGGCTTCATCGAGTGGTGTCGCCGGAACCGGCACATCGGCAAGGGACTACAGATCCCGGCCCGGGTGAAGCTGAGTCTCGTCCAGCCGACCGACGAGGACGACCGGTGGGCACTCAGCCGCCGCCTCATGCACGACGACGCCATCGCCATCGAGGACCGGTTCGCCGGGCTCCTCGTCCTGCTCTACGCCCAGCCCCTCACCGTGATCTGCCGACTACCGGTCACCGGCGTGGTGATCGAGGGAGCGAAGATCTCGCTGCTGCTGGGCGAGAGGCCCCTGCTGCTGCCCGACCACCTGGACAAGATCACACGGCAGCTTCTCGCGCGGCGTCGCGGGCACGTCACCATCGGCGTCACCGAGGATTCACCCTGGTTCTTCCCTGGCGCCCTCGCCGGAGGGCACCTCAGCGACTTCCACCTGGGAACCCGGCTGAAACGCCTGGGCATCTACTCCCGTTCCGGCCGGACATCCGCCCTCATGAGCCTCTCCACCCAGTTACCGGCCGCAGTCCTCACGGAACTGCTGGGAATCAGCCCCGAGACCGCCACCGCCTGGACCCAGGCCGGCGGCAACTGGGCCCGCTACGCGGCTCAACTCCCTGACCGACCCAACCCCAGAACCTTAGATGTCATCTCATCTGCTGTCGCCGCCTAGCAGGTGAGATGACATCTAAGAATATGGTCCTACCTGGGCAGACTCTCAGAGCGCTCCAGACAACCGGGATTCAGCTGCGCCTGCTCATTTCTTCGCGGAGCTCGTGAGGAATCGGATGATCAGATCGGTGAGGTCGCCGGGCTGTTCCGCGACCATGTTGTGGCTCGCGGCCAGCTCGGTCACGTGAACGGTGCCCGGGAGGTCGTGAAGGTCGCGCCGTACCCCTCGGCGGAAGGCAGCCATGAGCTCACCGCCGTCCATTCCCGCCGGGTCCCGGTCGGACAGGACCACCAGCGCGGGGCACGTCACCGCGCGGAGGAGGGGGATCGCATCGCGAAACTCCGGCGCGTAGCGCAGCGCCGCCAGAGTCTCCGGGCCAGGGCGAAGATAGCTGTGGCCGTCGCAGGTGGTGAGGGCCCTTTGGGGGAGCATCGGCGCCTGCTCGGCGGGGACCGGCCGGCCCATCACCGCGGCCTGAGTGTCGAAGGTGGCCTTGAGCTGGTCGAGGGCCGTCTTGAGCGCGTCCTGCGCCATGCCCGGATAGTTGCCTGGGTCGTTCTCCGCGGACCTGAGGCCGTCGAGGTTGACGATCGCCGGGCATCCGGGGTGGCGTCGCGCCCACATAATGGCGAGCATGCCGCCGAGAGAGTGGCCCACGATCGCCGGACGGTCCAGGCGGAAATGCTTGACCACGGCATCAAGGTCGCCGAGAACCGCGTCCCACTCCCAAGGACCGTCCCCGGACAGCCCATGGCCGCGCAAGTCCATGGCCACGACCCGGTGCCTTCGCGCGAGGAGCGGTGCGAGCGCGTCCCAGGCTTCGAGCGTCCCGCCCAGCCCATGAAGGAGCAATACGGCGGGGCCGTCCCCGCCGTGGTCGCGGGCCGCCAGAGGAGTGACATGGTCAGTGATGGTGATGTCCTGAGGGGACACGCTGCTCCTTTGGTTGGTTGAGCCGGGCGCGTACGGACTCCGTGGTCACCCCGCCGTCGGGATGGCGTTCGAGCTTCGCGCGCTTGACGAGGTCGTGAACCCCCTGGCGGGTGATGCCGAGCATGGCCGCGGCCGTGGCGTACGGCACGGCCGCGGACCCCGGGTGCCCCGCGCGGCGGGCGACGGCCTGCCCGAAGGCTGAACGCCACCACGCCTCTGGCGGGTCGAACGGCTCGTTGCTAGGGAAGGCCGCCGCGATCAGCCGCGCCGCCGTACGGACCGCGAGCTTGTCATCTGGGCCGAGCAGCTGTGCCGCCCATACCTCGGCCTCGATGCGCAGGCGTTTCCGTATCGGCCGGACCTGAGCATCCGACTCGAAAAGGATCTCGAGCGGGTCGACGATCCGGGTTTCCATCAGCCGGACGAGCTCTCCGGCCAGTTCGACGTGCTCTGCCGTACTCGCATGGTTCACTTGACGAACAATAGCAAGTACTTGGCAGAGTATGTCAAGCAGAAAGGAAACGTCGTCCCAGGTCGCCTAGGCTGATCGGCGCCGCCGGCGTAGGCCGGATCGATGGTCGCGCGGTGGCCTGCATCAGTCCGGAGTGGCTGGTGAGGTTCCACACGGGTTATGCCGTCGACGCCGATGACTGGGCCGATGTCTCGGCCCTGTACGAACGGTTCGGTATCTCCATTCCTGGCGACTACCAGCGGTTCCGATAGCGGCACCAAAGAAGCTCCAGCAGGCCATTCCGCTGCCTCTGTTAGCCGGGGTTGCCAGTACCGCCGCGACCGCGCTGGCCAAGGCCCTCGGCAGGTTGTGACCGGCCATCGGGTCTCAGCAAGACCCCGAGCGCGGGCCCTATGCCTCCGATGGTGGTGACCAGCTCCCCGCCCGCTCCACCCGTCGGCGGTGCCGTTGGGGGCAGGTGAGTATTCCTGTGACGCCAGAGACGTCCACCCTTACCGCATGATTACTTAACGTGCACAACTGAAGCTCTAAGTAATCAACGGAGGCGGATACACGTGCACCTCCCCCCACGGCACACAGCACTCCTCGTCGGCACACTCCCCGCCACTGCGGCAGCAGCACCCCCCGGAGGCGGCGTCAGCGCGCGGAAAGGCGCGGTCGGTCCGCAACACCCGCCGAGCGGCGGTGGGTTCGTGGCTGGCGTGGCGCCACGACCGCGGCCACGACGCGCCGGGCGACCGCTCCCGGTGACCGGCGGGTGAGGCGCGGTGCTGAGGACGGCCAGGTGCGACAATGCGCCTGTGACATTGCCGACTCTGGTCATAGTGAGCGGACCGCCCGGTACGGGCAAGACGACGCTGGCTCATGAGCTCGCCCGGATCCTGGGTTGTCCCGCGGTCGTCCGTGACGAGATCAAGCAGGGCATGGTCCTGGCCATCCCCGAGTACGAGCCGAGCCTCGGCGATTGGCTGAACCACCGGACTCTGGGGGCGTTCTTCGGTGTCCTGCGGGTGCTGTTGGAGGCCGGCAGCACAGTGATCGCCGAAGCCGCCTTCCAAGACCGGGTGTGGAGCCCGCACCTGGAACCCTTGACCGGCTTGGCGCAGATCCGGATCATCCGCTGCACGGCCCCGGCAGCCGTCATCGGTGACCGGATCATCCAGCGCGCCAAGCAGGACGTTCACCGAACGGCGCACGCTGACCATACCTTGATCAGAGCGATCGAGGCCGGGCAGCGGCCCTTCGACTCCTTCGTGCCGATTTCGCTGGATGCCCCCACAGTGACCGTGGACACCAGCGTCAGCTACCAGCCGAGCCTCATGGAGGTCGCAGCCTTTATTTCTTCCCCGGGTTGCACCAGCCCGAGCGGTGGACCCCCGGAAGCTGCACCGGCTGGCTGATAAGGAGGCGGACACCTGACCGGCGCTGGGGGCGGCCGCCCACGCCGGTCCGGCCAGCAGGTCGGTGTCGATTTCGGCGGGGGTGACCTTCTTACCGGCAGCGCATTTCAGCCGTCGAGTTCGGCGCCGAGTTTGGGCCGCTCGGCGACCGGCTCCCGCACCGCCCGTTCCTCGTCACCCTGCTCGCCATCACCGGCCTGGGCCTGCTCGCCGCGGGCTGCGCACCGAGCAGGACCTGCGCCGTTCCTGCTTCTACCAGGCGACGGTCTTCGCCGGGTTCTCGGCCGTCTGGACCTGCCTGGCGCTCCTCCTCACCAGTCCGGCCTACGGCCTGGGCGCCCAGGCGGTCGGGATGCTTGCCCTGGTCGGCGGGGCGACCATGCTCTGCACCCCGCTCGCCGGACGCCTGGTGGACCGCCGGGGGCCCGACCCGGTGAATCTCGTCTGCACGCTTGGGGTCCTCGTCTCGGCCGCGGTCCTCGCGGCGGGCGCCCGGGGCGGCGCGCTGGGTCTGGCCCGGAACCTCGTGGCGCTGTACGGCCGAAGGCCCCGGCTCAACGAGGACCCAGCCACGAGCCGGTGTTGACACCCCCGTCGTCCCCTCCCTCGACCGGCTCGGTCGGTCGTGCTTCTGCGTCTGCGCAAATGGTCATTTATGAGAGTTGTGGACTGTCGGCAGGGCGTTTGCCGGGTTCGTCGTCCGGTTCGCTTCCCATGGGGAGAGCCTGGATGGGAAGGAGGTGCGGGCGTTTGGCTGTGCGGCCGTCGCCGGAGGAGCGGCCTCGCAGGCGTCTGCCGAGCCAGGGGCCGAGGAAGGTGGCGGCCCAGCGCAGTTCGGTGGCCGCAGCGCGCCATCCGGAGGGGGTGACCGCCGGCGAAGAGAGCGGGTGGGTCCAGGAGTCGCTGCTGCCTGGAAGTCGGAGCGCGTGGGCGACGGCGGCGGCGATCCGTTCGTGCCCGAGGGGGCTGGCGTGGAGCCTGTCCTGGCTCCACAGTCGCGGGTCGGTGACGACCGGGTGGTGGGAGGTTTCGGCGACGATGACCCCGTGGCGGAGGGCTGCGGCGCGGATGCGGTGGTTGAGGGCGGCGGCGCGGGAGCTGATCGGGCGGGCAAGCGGGGTGATCCTTGCGAGGTCAGGGAAAGTGAGGGTTGCCACGTGGGCGCCTTGTGCGGTGAGCGCGGCGAACATCGCCTCCAGGTGGCCGGCGACCTCGTCGGCGTCGAACCGGGGTCGGAGCAGGTCATTGACTCCGGTGACGACGGTGGCCAGGTCGGGGCGCAGGGCGAGTGCGGGGCCGAGCTGTTCGGCATGGATCTGGGCGGCGAGGCGTCCGCGTACGGCCAGATTGGCGTACCGGAGACCGGAGCTGCCCAGCGCGAGCTGTTCAGCGAGCCGGTCGGCCCATCCACGCAGGCCGGCGATGTCGTCGCCGTCGCCGAGCCCCTCTGTCTGGCTGTCGCCCAAGGCGACGTAGCGCAGGTACTCACCGCTGGACATGAGCTGTCCGCCTTTCCCGCAGGACCGCCGCGCTCTGGCGGCACCAGTCTCGATTGCCCTGCTCGAAGGCGAGGCCGCGCAGACAAGTCAGGTAGGGACCGATCCGTTCACCGTGGCGCAGGAACTCCTCCTCGCTCCTGTCGCCGCGCATCTGCCGCAGCAGCCTGCTGAACAGTTCGATCTTTGCGTCCGCGAAGGCGGCTCGCTCCGTGAGCTGTGCGATCACCTCATCGCCGTCGACGTGGTCGACGGCCTGGACCTTGACGAGAAGGTCGTCACGGATGAAGGAGTGCTTGTTGACGGTTGCCGCGAACCGTTCCAACTCGGCCAGACCGGCCTCGGTGACCTTGAAAAGGCGCTTGTTGGGCCGGGTGTCCTGGACCACCTCCCGGCCGGTGACCAGCCCCTCCTTCTCCAGCTTGGCCAGTTCCGCGTACAGCTGCTGGGGCAGGGCGTGCCAGAAGTTCGCCACGCCCATGTCGAATGCCTTGGCCAGCTGGTATCCGCTGAGCTCCTCGTCCAGCAGCGCCGCCAGCGCGGCGTGCCGCAACGCCATCGAGATGCCCTCCCCCCTTTTTCCCAATGAACCTTTGCTATGTTACTCAATTAAATGACTAATCACTTCCTTGACTATAGGGGCACAGTTATGACTACCGCAGACCACTTCCGGTCCGCCGTCGAACATCGCGATCTCGCCGCTCTGAGCGACCTGTTCACCGACGACATCCGCTTGTACAGCCCGGTGAAATTCACCCCCTTCGAGGGCAAGCCCATGGTCCTGGGCCTCTTCGGCGTCCTGTTGCGCACTTTCGAAGACTTCCGCTACATCGGGCACTTCGACGGCACCGCCCAGACCAGCACCGACGGCACCGAGGCCCCATCGGTCATCCTGCTGTTCCGAGCCACCGTGCACGGCAAGCAGATCCATGGCATCGACCTCCTCCAGCTCAACGAGACCGGCCTGATCAAAGAGTTCACGGTGATGGTCCGCCCGCAGTCCGCGGTCCGCGCGCTGGGCGAAGCGGTCCTCGCCGGCCTCGTCGCCGACGGCCTTGTCCCAGCACCAGCTGATCACTAAAGCTTTGATCATCTACGTGGGGATGGGCGGGGTGGACCACTGTGCTCCGCCATGACGGAAGCGGACTTCCTGCGCACCACTCGGGCGTCCTATGACGCCATGGCCGCCGACTACGCTCAACTCTTCCACGACGACCGGGCGCTGCTCGCCGCCTTCGCCGAGCTCGTGCAGATCGCCGAGACCAGGACGCCCATGTCCGGGCCGAGCGTGCTCATCGACTGCTCGCCGGCGTCGATGAGCGACACCTCCAGGCCGATGTATCCGCCGCCGACCACCGCGGCGCTGCGCGGGTGCCCGGACTCCAGGGCGCGCGGCAGTGCCACACCGTCGTCCAGGGTCTGCACGCCGTAAACACCCTGTGCCTGCGCCCCGGGCAGATCGGGGCGGACCCGGCCTCAGGTCCCGCGTGAGCCGTGTCGGCTGATCTGCCACGCGGGACGGAAGGCAGGGTGGGCACACGCAGGATCATGGCGGTTGCTGCAAAAATTATGCAATTTTTGCGAAGCCTGTCGCACAATTTCACTCATGGTATGCAGGCTTACTGGCGAGGTGACGGTGAGCCGTGTCCTCGACGACAGGCCCGGCGTCTCGGAGGCGGCCCGCGACGCCGTACGGGCGGCGCCCGCCCTCGGACACGAGCGGATCGGAACGGTCCTGGGTCCTCCCGGTCGCCTGTTCTCGCGCCGTGAAGTGGGCACCCTCTCCGCCCTCGCGGGCCACTGGGCCTGATGGGCGTGGGCGGGGTGAGGGAGGCCGCGGCGCCGAACACCTCGCGCGGCGCCGTCGGGGGCCCGTCCGGCCACCCCGGGACCGCCGCTGTTTCCGGTGGCGGCGGCCGCCCAGGCGGGACCCGGCGCTAAAAATCATGGCAAGCAGATGACGTCATCGGTCAGATGCCTGCAAGTCATCGATCATCTCTGCCGCAACAGGTGTGTTGCCGCAGGTCAAAACCGTGTCGCCTCCGTTGCGAGGATGTTGCGGCGCAGTGGCGATTGGCTCACTGTCACTTTTTTGCATCATGTATGACGGCCTCTTGCTAGGCCCTGCACGCCTCTATATGTTTCTCGCAACCGACCCGCCAAGGAGTCCCCCTGTGAAACCCCGCAACCTCTCGATGCTGCTCGCCGCGGGCATCGTCCTCACCGCCGCCGGTTGCGGCAGTGACAGCGGCGGCGACAAGGCCGCTGAGACCAAGCCGGGCACCGCGGCCGCCGACGCCCCGGTCACGATCACCGTGGGCTGCCAGCCCCCCAAGAGCAACCCGTTGGAGCGCACGGCGTGGGACGAGGACGTCGCCGCGTTCCAGAAACTGCACCCGAACATCACGATCGTGAGCAAGGACGCCTTCCCCTGCATCAACCCGGACACCTTCCAGGCGAAGCTGGCCGGCGGCACGATGGAAGACGTCTTCTACGTCTACTTCACCGACATTCAGAAGATCATCGCGGCCGGTCAGGCCGCCGACATCAGCCCGTACGTCGGCAGCGTCACCAAGCTGGGCGACCTGCGGCCCGACGTCATGAGCGTCTTCAAGAGCGGGGACAAGACCTACGGCCTGCCCAGGACCAACTACTCGACGGGCCTGGTCTACAACCGCAAGCTGTTCACCCAGGCCGGGCTGGACCCCGAGTCCCCGCCCAAGACCTGGGCCGAGGTCCAGGCCGCGGCCAAGAAGATCGCCGGGCTCGGCCCCGGCTACGTCGGCTTCGGCGAGTACAGCGCCGGCAACACCGGCGGCTGGCACTTCACCGCCTCCCTCTACGGCCGCGGCGGCGAGATGGTCGGCCCCGACGGCAAGACGGCCGCCTTCAACAGCCCCGAGGGCAAGGCCGTCCTCGAAAACCTCAAGCAGATGCGCTGGACCGACAACAGCATGGGCGCCAAGCAGCTCCTGCAGTGGGAGGACCTGATGCGCATGATGGGCGGCGGCAAGCTCGGCATGATGATCGGCGCCCCCGACGTCGTCCAGTCGGTCAACAACGACTTCAAGGGCAAGTTCGACGACTACGGCGTGACCGCGCTGCCGGAGGCCAAGGCCTCGCTCAGCGGCGGCGACGGCTACATGTTCAACCCCAAGGCGACACCCGAGAAGATCAAGGCCGGTCTCCTCTGGCTGGAGTACCACGAGCTGACCCCGGACCAGGGACAGTTCAACTACGAGCGGAACAAGGGCCAGGGCCGCCCCGTCGGCCTGCCCACCCCCGACCTGTACGGCGACACCGCTCCCGGCAAGCAGATCGTCGAGACGCGCAAGAAGTTCGCCACCGTGCCGGTGGAACACTTCGCCCCCTACGCGGAAGCCTCCACCACGATCCAGAACAAGATCGAGCCGCCGAAGGCCCAGGAGCTCTACGCCATCCTCGACGTGGCCATGTCAGCGGTGCTGACCAGGCAGGACGCCGACATCGACAAGCTGCTCGCCGATGCCGAGGCCAAGGCCAACAAGGTGCTGGCCAAGTCCAGCTGATCCCCTGACACCCGGGGTGCCGGCCCGCTGGCCGGCGCCCCGCCAGTTCACGTCGAGATCGGAAGTCAACCGATGACCACAATGACCGTGCAGGGATCACGGCGGCGAAAGCAGGGGGCGTTCCGGCGCGGCGTACGGCGCAACCTCACGGCGTACGGCTTCCTCTGCGGGGCGCTGATCTGCTTCGCGTTCTTCTCCTGGTACCCGATGGTGCGGGAGATCCTGCTCAGCTTCCAGCAGACGAACTTCGTCGACCCGCCCACCTGGGTGGGGCTGGAGAATTTCCGCACGGTGACCGAGGACTCCGCGTTCGCCGACGCCTGGATCAACACCGCCGTGTTCACCGGCCTGGCACTCGTCTTCGGCTACGCCGTGCCGTTCGTGGCGGCGATCGTCCTCAACGAGCTGCGCCACGCCAAGGCCTACCTCAGGTTCGTGGTGTACCTGCCGGTGATGCTGCCGCCGGCCGTCGGCGTGCTGCTGTTCAAGTGGTTCTACGACCCCGGTCCCGGCCTGTTCAACCAGATCCTGGACCTGGTGCACCTCCCGGCGCTGAGCTGGCTGGACTCCGCCGACACCGCGCTGATCTCGCTGGTCATCGTCTCCACCTGGATGAACCTGGGCACCGGCACCCTGATCTACCTCGCGGCGCTGCAGAGCATCCCGGGCGAGCTGTACGAGGCGGCCGAGCTGGACGGAGCCGGGCTCTTCAAACGGGTCTGGCACGTCACGATCCCGCAGACCAAGCTGATCCTGCTGGTGATGCTGCTGCTGCAGATCGTCGCGACCATGCAGGTCTTCATCGAGCCGTACCTGCTGACCGGCGGCGGCCCGGAGAACGCGACGCTCACCGTCGCCTACCTGATGTACCAGTACGCCTTCAACTTCGGAGACTTCGGCGCCGGCGGCGCGCTGGGGTTGATGCTCATGCTCGTGCTGATGGTGTTCTCCGCCTTCTACCTGCGCATCTCGCGGGACAACCAGAGCTAGGGAGGCAGCAGCACCCATGTCGAACCTCACCGTTCAACCGAGCCGCCCGGCCCCCGCCGCGCGACCGGGCTCCGCCCCGGCCAGAACCGGGCGCAGCGCCCGCAGGCGTCGCGGGAAGGAGCCCGCGCCGCAGTTTCGCGGAGTGGTCTCCCCGCACACCCTGAAGTCCCCCCGCGGGCGGGTGATCTACTGGATCGTCCTGGTCGCGGTGGTGGTGGGCTTCACCGTCGCCTTCGTGTTCCCGCTCTACTGGATGGTCACCGGCGCGCTGAGGTCACCCGAGGACCTCGCCCAGATGCCGCCCAGCTTCTTCCCCGAGTCGCTCGACTTCGAGGTGTACGCCGAGGCGTGGGACCAGCTCAACCTGGGCCGGTTCCTCGGCAACACGCTCCTGTACGCCGGCGGCGCCCTGCTGTTCACGCTGGCCATCGACGTCACGGCCGCCTACGCGCTGTCCAAGCTGCGGCCCGTGCTGGGCAACCTGGTCCTGGGGCTGATGCTGGCCACGCTGATGATCCCGCCGATGGTCATCCTGCTGCCCGCCTACCTGACGGTCAAGGACCTGCCGATCTTCGGCTGGGACCTGCTGAACACGCCGTGGGCGATCTGGCTGCCCGCGGCGGCCAACGGGTTCTACATCTTCCTGCTCAAGCGCTTCTTCGACTCGATCCCCAGGGAACTGCTCGAAGCCGCCCAGATCGACGGCGCCTCCGCGACCCGGATCCTGTGGTCGATCGTGCTGCCGGTCTCCCGCCCGATCATCGGCGTGGTGTCCATCCTCTCGGTGGTCACCGTCTGGAAGGATTTCGTCTGGCCGCTGCTCGTGCTGCCCGACAGCGAGAACATGTCGATCAGCGTCGGCATCGCCTCACTGTCGGCCCAGATGCCGCAGAACGTCCTCATCGCCGCACTGGTCATCGCGAGCCTTCCGGCCATCATCGTCTTCTTCGTCTTCCAGCGCAGCATCATGGCCGGCCTGACCGCCGGCAGCCTCAAGGGCTGACCTCGTCACCCACCTTCAACCGCAAGGAGTTGTCCCAGCATGTCTGCAACGTGGTGGCGGGGAGCCGCGATCTACCAGGTCTACCTGCGGAGTTTCGCAGACGGCAACGGCGACGGCATCGGCGACCTCGCGGGCCTCCGGGCACGCCTGCCGTACCTCTCCGACCTGGGAGTCGACGCGATCTGGCTCAACCCCTGGTATCCCTCGCCGATGGCCGACGGCGGCTACGACGTGGCCGACTACCGCGACATCGAACCGTCCTTCGGCACCCTCGCGGAGGCGGAGAAGTTCATCGAGGAGGCGCACGCCCTCGGTATCAGGACGATCATCGACATCGTGCCCAACCACGGCTCCGACCAGCAGGAGTGGTTCGTCCAGGCGCTGGCGGCCGGACCCGGTTCCGCCGAGCGCGGGCGGTTCTGGTTCCACCCCGGCAGGGGCGAGCACGGGGAACTGCCGCCCAACGACTGGCAGTCGATCTTCGGTGGCCCCGCCTGGACCCGGGTGGCCGACGGCCAGTGGTACCTGCACCTGTTCGCTCCCGAGCAGCCCGACTTCAACTGGACCAACCCGGAGGTCGTGCAGGAGTTCCACGACGTGCTGCGGTTCTGGTTCGACCGGGGCGTGGACGGCATCCGGATCGACTCGGCGGCCGTACTGCTCAAGGACTTCGACAGCATTGAGGAGTCCTACACCGACCACGACGGGGTCCACGACATCTACCGCGCCTGGCGGCGGATCGCCGACGAGTACGGCGAGCGGATCCTGATCGGCGAGGTGTGGCTGCCCGACCAGGAGAGGTTCGCCCTCTACCTGCGGCCCGACGAGATGCACACCGCGTTCAACTTCGACTTCCTGGCCTGTGCCTGGGACGCCGCCGCGCTGCGCCGCTCGATCGACACCACGCTGGCCACCCACGCCCCGGTCGGTGCCCCGCCGACCTGGGTGCTGTCCAACCACGACGTCCCGCGGCCGGTGACGAAGTACGGCCGGGCGATCACCTCCTTCGACCACGGCGAGCGCCGTGACGGAGCGCCCTCCGATCCCGTGCTCGGCGAGCGCCGGGCCAGGGCGGCGGCGCTGCTGGCGATGGCGCTGCCCGGCAGCGTCTACATCTACCAGGGCGAGGAGCTGGGTCTGCCCGAGGTCGACGACATCCCCGGCGAGCTGCGCCAGGACCCCATCTGGAACCGCTCGGGGCACACCGTCCCCGGCCGCGACGGCTGCCGGGTGCCGCTGCCCTGGTCCGGGGACGCGCCTCCCTTCGGCTTCGGCGCCGGTGAGCCCTGGCTGCCGCAGCCGCCCGCCTGGAAGAGGCTGACGGCCGAGGCCCAGGCGGGCGACCCCGCCTCCATGCTCTCCCTCTACCGCGAGGCCCTGCGCCTGCGCCGGGAGGAGCTCGGCGACGGCACGCTGAACTGGCTCGACACCACAGACGAGGTGCTGGCCTTCACCCGCGAGTCCGGTGTCACCTGCGTGGCCAACCTCGGCCTCGAGCCGGTACGGCTGCCGCCCCACGACGCCGTACTGCTGGCCAGCGGACCACTCGACGGCGGGGAACTCCCCTCCGACACCGCCGTGTGGCTCCGCACGACCTGACCGTCCCGTGAGGTCGCGCCGTCCGGCGCGACCTCACGGCGCCCGCCCCCGTGCGGTGGCGGGCGTCCGCCACACCGGCCACGGGCAGGGAGGTGGAGACCAGAAGGTACGCGGCGGCCTCGGTGCGGGCCCGCCGTACGGACCGGCCCGGTGCCTGCCCCAGGTGTTTGAGGAACAGCCGGGTCAGGTGCCGTTCGCTAGACGGCGGGTGTGGCCGAGGATCAACGGATTGCCGGCCGCCGCCTCATGCCCGATCCCCCTGACACGAGAAGCGTGTCGAGCGGGCCGGTGATCCGTTCGAGTGCTTCCTGGGCATGGAGCGTCAGCCCCGTGGCGCAGGCGATGTTCCCGCTGATGCTGGTGGCCATGCTCCGGCGCCGAGAGGAGTACCTCGGATGCGCGGGCTGAGGCCGTAAGACGGCCGGCGGACTCACGACGCGCGGCCCGGCGGCAGCACGAGAGCACGGTGGTCCGGTGGCATCGGCCGGGGACTGTCGGAGGCCTGTGCGATGTTGGCGGCATGACCCTCTTCGTCTACCGCAGCCACTACGAGGGCCCGCTCAGCAAGCGGGTCCGCCGTCTTCCCGACGCCACGGTGCTCGACTGGTTCCGCCGCGGCTGGGCCGCCGTGGTGGAGGAGGGCCACGACACCGAGATGTGGATCACCGCCGAGCTCGGCGGGCCGGTCTACGGGTTCGGCTCGATCTTCGAGGCCGCCCGCCGGGACGCGCTCGCGGCCCCGGGCACCTGGCAGGAGCTGCGCGATCTCCTGCGGCGGCATCTGTACGTCGAGGGCGAGGTGCGGGCGGACGAGCTGAGCGTGCGGGTGCTGACCGACGACGACGAGGTCGAGCTCGCCTACTTCTTCCTCGACGACTCCCTCATGGAGACGCACACGGATCGCCTCGCCTACCTGGCCTACGACGGCTGGCCACTGCCCGAGAAGGCCGATGAAGCGGTGCCCGGCCCGTTCGTCCCGCCGGTCCCGGTCGAGGAGCTCGCACCGGCCCGGCCCGGGGGAGAGGGCGTCACCTACGCGGTCCTGCTGACGTTCTGCGACAGCGAGAGCATCGGCGGGCTGGTTCCGCGGTCCTTTCCCGGAGTTCGGCTGCCGGAGCTGGCCGCCCACCTGCGCGCGCTCGAACCCCGCGTGGGCGGCTGGCCCCGGGAGCTGCTGGTGCTCCGCGCGCTGACGGCCCCGGCCGACGACGAGATCGGCCAGGCGCTGAACCGCTGCAACGGGTGGCCGGACACGGAGCAGTCCTTCCTCGGCGATCACCACTCCCTCCACGACGACTCCATGCGGGTGCTGGAGACCGCCGAGCTCGAGCAGGGCCGCGACCCGGGCAGGACCCTGGTGCGTCACTCCCGTCACCTGGCCCAGATGTCGATCCATATGAACGACTTCTTCGGTCACCAGCAGTGGTTCCTGTTCGACGACGTATGGGCCGCCGGCCACGCCGGCCTCGCCGGATCCCTCCTGCGCTACGCCCACAGCTGGGATCCGTTCGAGGCCGGCGCCCAGGAGTAGTCGGCGGCCGTCGATCTGCGCACTGGGCCCACCGCCGTTGACGAACAGTGAGCTGATGCGATAAGCGGGATCGGTCGCCGGACGCCGGAGCACGGCGATGCCGGATCAGGCATTTCCCTTTCCGGGGTTGTCAGGCTGTGGCGCGGCACGTACGAGGACTTCGCCGAGCCGCTCTGCTTGGTCAGGGGTGCGGCGTAGGGGTGGGCGGTGGGCGGTGGGCCCAGGTGGCCCAGCGCCAGAGCCACTCGAGGGGGCCTTGGCGGTATCGGCGCAGCCAGAGGGCGGAGAACAGCCACTGGATGGTGAGGATGGCGGCGGCGATCAGGAACACCGTCGTCAGGGACCAGTTCTGCGGCAGGCCGCCGATCACGTGGCTGATCGCCAGAACGAGGATTGTGGCGGTCAGGTAGTTGGTCAGTGCCATCTGGCCCAGCGGTGCGAAGACGGCCTGCAGCGCCGGTCGGAGCGGCGTCCTGAGCAGGATCAGCAGGGCGCATATGTACACGCCCGCGAGCAGCAATCCGGCCACGGCGAACGAGAGGCTGAAGTCCGGGTCGCCGCTCTGCGACCCGGCCTGCCACCACAGGACGGGCGCCGCCACCGCCGCGAGCACCAGGCCCAGTACGGCCGGCACTCGGGTGGAGCGCTCGATCAGGTCGATCACCCCGTACCGGGTCAGTGCCGAGCCCAGCAGGAACAGCCCGGGGACTACCGCGAAGAAGCCGCCGGCGAAGATCAACGATGTCGGGATGAGCGCGGCGGCGAGGCCGGCCACGGCCCACCGCGGCAGCCAGGTCGAGGGCAGCAGCACCAGCAGGCCGACGATGGCGTAGATGGTCAGGATGTCGCCCTGCCACAGCAGCACGTGGTGCGCCAGGCCGATCGCGAGCAGCGCCAGAAGCCGGCGTAGCAGGAGCAGCCGCGGGCGAGCGGTGCGGTCCGCGGCGGAGCTCAGCAGCAGCGAGAACCCGATGCCGAACAACAGGGAGAAGATCGGGAAGAAGCGCTGCTCGACGAGCAGCCCCATGGGGTCGATCAGGCCGATGACCCGGCCCTGCGGGATGTGCATAGGGCAGTCCGTCAGAGCCTGGCGGCTGCCGGAACGCTTCGTCAGGCCCTCGGGTTTCAGCACCGGAGGGAAGATCTTCATGTGGCATGGGCCTCATCCTGCGAACCCGGCTAGGAGCCGGGCACCGGTCGAAAGCAGGGTTGCACCGTTTGGCGACGGTACTTTTGGCCGGTTCGGCGCGCGGTAGAGATCTCCTAGCCTGAACGGTGTGAATGTTCGGGAGGGGCTGGCCGGGCTGACCGGGATCGCGGCCGACGTCGGGCCATCGCCGAGAAGGTGCGCCGCGACGAGCGCCTGAAACTGGCCAGGGAACTGCACGACGTCGTCGCCCACCACATCACCAGCATCGTGCTCCAGGCTCAGGCGGCCCAACTCGTCGCCCGCAAGCACCCGGAGAAGGTGGAAGGCTCCCTCGCGGGCATAGAGGCCACCGGCTCCGACGCGCTGGCCGCAACGCGCCGCGTCGTCGGCCTGCTGCGCGACGCCGACGACGCGGTCCCCGCCATGCCCGGACCCGAACAGCTCAGCGAACTGGTCAAACGCTTCCACGGCCACGGCCCCGCGGTGCGCCTGCGGTTGCCTGCCGACGGATCGGTGTGGCCGCCCGAAGTGACCAGTACCGTCTACCGGGTCGTCCAGGAGTCGCTGACCAACATCTCCCGCCATGCCCCGCACGCCCGCTCGGTCACGGTCAGCGTCGCTCAAGATCGGGAGTCTGTCACCGTCGAGGTCGTCGACGACGCCCCGCCGGTCCCGGCCCGGTACCACCATCACCGCGGCGGCTACGGCCTGGTCGGGATGCGCGAACGCCTCGAGGCCCTCGGCGGCACGCTGTGCGCCGGCCCGCGCCGCGGGGCCGGCTGGCCCGTGCTCGCCACCCTGCCCGTCCCTGCGCGGAAGCGCCGATGACCATCAGGGTGCTGCTGGCCGACGACCAGGCGATGATCCGCGCCAGTCTGCGGATCATCCTCGAGGACCAGCCCGACATCAGCGTGGTCGCCGAGGCTTCGGACGGCGCCGAGGCGGTCGCCTTGGCCCGGAGGCTGCGCCCGGACGTGTGCCTCGTGGACATCCAGATGCCCCGCCTCGACGGCGTCGAGGTCACCCGCGTCCTGGCCGGCCCCGGCGTCCCCGACCCGCTCCGGGTGATCGTGGTCACCACCTTCGACCTCGACGAGTACGTCTGCGGCACGCTGCGCGGCGGGGCGGTCGGATTCGTCCTGAAAGACGCCGGCCCCGTCCTGCTCGTCGAGGCCGTCCGGGCCATCGCCAGAGGCCGCACCAACCAGGAGATCGCCGACGAGTTGTTCATCTCGCTGAGCACCGTCAAGGGCCACATTCCCGGCATCCAAGCCAAGCTCGGGGTGCGCAACCGGGTTGAGATCGCCGGCTGGGCCTGGGAGAACCGAATCGTGGGGACCGCATAGCGCCGGCGAGGACGCCGCCCGGAGCAGGGGCAGCAGTGGAAGCCAGGACGGCGCGAGCGGCCGCTTGCCGGCGCGGTTTACCGGCCCGGCCGCCCGCGGGGCCGGCTGGTCATCCAACGCTTTCCTGGGTGGGTTCTCGCCCGCCGTGCAGCGGGAGCCGCGCCGTCACCTGCCACTCGGAGTCCACCGGCCCGGTCTCCAGCTGTCCGCCCAGCAGCGTCACCCGCTCCCGCATCCCCGTCACCCCGCGGCCGCCGGTCCGCCCTGCCCGCCGCCGGATCCGGTTACGCACCCGCACCTCCAGGTGGTCATCGTGTACGGCCGCCGTCAGCCGGACCGGTCCGGAGCCGTGCCGGATGGCGTTGGTCAGTGCCTCCTGGACGATCCGGTAAGCCTCCCGTGACACCAGCGCGGGCAGCGTGACCAGCTCGCCGGTGATCTCGGTGGTGGCGCCGGTGGAACGGATCAGCTCGGGCAGGTCGGCCAGGGTCCTGGCCGGGGCGCGGCCGTCGCTCTCCTCCTCGCGCAGCACGCCGAGCACGTGGTCCAGGTCTTCCAGGGCCGACCGCGCCGACTCCTCGATCGCCGACAGCGCGGCACGTGCGGCCTGCGGATCCCGGTCGAGCACCCGGCCGGCCGCGCCGGCCTGGATGATCACCACATTGAGTGCGTGCCCGACCGAGTCGTGCAGTTCCCGGGCGAGCCGGTTACGGGTGGCCAGGTGCCGGGCCCGCTCCTCCAGCGCCGCCAGCCGGTCGGCCGGTGCGGGTCCGAGCAACGCCGGCGCCAGCCGTGCCAGCAGCGCTCCGGCGCCCGCCGCCGCGTAGACGAGCAGCACGAGCGCCACCACCGCCGCCACAGGTCCCCACACGCTGCTCCACCCGGCCTTCAGCGTCGCGCCGAACATCGCTAGCGGGTCGCCCAGCAGGGGCAGCAGCGACAGCCAGGCCGCGAACGGCACCAGCGCCAGCGTCGTCCCGGCCATGACGGCGCCGACCGCCAGGTGCAGGGTGAACCAGGCGGCGGTACGGCGTCGCTCGGCCCAGGTCCTGCCCGGCCGGGAGGGGGAGGGGGCGATCTCGGCGCCCAGCAGGCCCCGTGCGGCGGTCAGCTCCAGCGCGCGCACCGGCAGGAACAGCCCGGTCAGCGCGATCAGGGGGAGCACGCTCGCGAAGACGACGGGCTGGGGGGACAACAGCGTGTAGTCGGCCGTCTCCGGCGGTCTCAGCAGCCCCGAGAGCACCGTGCCGACCATCATGTACGGCATGGCCAGCGCGCCGCCCAGGATCAGGCACGTCCACCTGAGATAGGTGGACGGGCTGGTCAGCGGAGCCAGGATGTGTCTCACCCGCCCGATTCTTCCAGCGCGAGAGGACGGGGCCCTCCCGCTGCGGAGGGACCGCCTCCCTCCGGCGGGGGAGAGGTCGGTACGCTCTGCCCGGCGGAACTGTGATTCGGGGGCTTGGCGTGGACATCGTGGAAATCGTCCTGCTGCTCGTGGCGGCGGCAGGGGCGGGATGGGTCGACGCCGTGGTCGGCGGGGGAGGGCTGCTGCAGCTTCCCGCACTCATCATGGCCGGTCTCTCGCCCGTCCAGGCGCTGGCCACCAACAAGTTCGCCGCGATCTTCGGCACCGCCTCGGCGGCGGTGACCTACGCGCGCACCACCAAGATCGACTGGCGGGTGGCGGTACCCGCCGGGCTGGGCGCGGTGGCCTTCTCCGGGCTCGGAGCGTCGGCGGCGGCGGCGATCTCCAAGGACGTGCTCATTCCGTTGGTCATGGCCGTCCTGGTGGGTGTGGCGCTGTTCGTCACCCTCCGTCCGGCCTTCGGTGCCCATCCCCGGTCCCATCTGCGCACCCGGGCCAGAAGCCTGGCCGCGATCGCCGTCACCGGCGCCGGGGTCGCCTTCTACGACGGCATCCTGGGGCCGGGCACCGGCACCTTCCTGATCATCGCCTTCACGATGATCCTCGGCATGGACTTCGTGGCCGGCTCGGCCCACTCCAAGATCATCAATTCCTGTACGAACCTGGGTGCCCTGGCGGTCTTCGCCTACCAGGGGCACGTGCTGTGGCTGCTCGGACTGGCCATGGCCCTCTGCAACATCGCCGGCGCCCAGCTCGGCGCCCGGATGGCCCTGCGCCGGGGGGCCGGGTTCGTGCGCGCCGTACTCCTCTGCGTGGTGGTCGCGATGGTGGCCAAGCTCGGCTACGACAGGTTCCTCGCGTGACCACCCACTGATCTACTTTGTAAAGCGCGCGGGTCGGAGTGCGAAAGCCGCTACTGCCACAAAAGCCGCCAGCAAGGCAGGGATGGCCAGGGCGCGTGGCAGACCCACAAGCGCGGCCACGCTGCCGATCAGCACCGGACCGGCGAGGAAGCCCACATAGGACAGGCTCGCCACCCGGGCCAGAGCCTGTCCGGCGCGGGCCGGATCGCGGCGTCCGGCGGCGGAGAAGACCTGCGGGACGATGCACGACAGGCCCGCGCCGAAGCAGCCGAAGCCGATGACCCCGGCCACCGGGTGGTCGATCAGCAGAGCGGCTCCGAGTCCCGCGGCCGCCAGCAGGCCGCAGCCGCGCACCAGTGTCACCGGGCCCAGAAGGGTGGTCAGCCGGTCTCCGGCGAGACGGCCGGCGGTCATCATGATGGAGAAGGCGGCGTAGGCCGCCGCGGCGAACCCGGCCGAGCTGCCGAGGTTGTCCCGCAGGTATACCGAACTCCAGTCCGCCGCGGCCCCTTCTCCGATCATGCAGCAGATCCCCAGCACGCCCAGAAGCAGCAGGCCGCGGTCGAAGCCTCCGGTGCCGGGGGCGCCGTCGGTGACGGTCTCCGTGGAGGGCTCCGCGGTAAGGGTGAGCGCCCAGCGGGAGGCCCACAGCGCCAGCGCGGCGATGATGGCCGCCACGATGGCGAAGGTGAGCGCGGGGGTGAGTCCGGCGTGTGCGAGCAGCCCGCCGAGGGCGGCGCCGAGGAACCCGCCGATGCTGAACACCGCGTGGAAGGAGGACATGAGCGGCCGTCCCGTGGCCTGCTCGACCTCGACGGCGTTGGCGTTCATCGCCACGTCGAGGACACCGTGCACCACGCCGAAGGCGAACAGCGCGATCGCCAGGGTGACCAGGTCCGGCATGAAGGCCGGGATGACCAGGACCACGCTCTGCGCGAAGGCCATGGGCAGCATCACCTTGACGCTGCCGTAGCGGTCGATCAGACGGCCCACCACCTGCATGCCCGTGATCGCCCCGGCGGCGATGCCGAGCAGTCCGAGGCTGAGCCGGCCGTCGCTCAGCTCCAGCCCTTGTTTGATGGACGGGACCCGTGCCGTCCAGGTGCCGATGGCCATGCCGGCCAGCAGGAAGAGCAGGCAGACCGCGATCCGGCCGCGGACGAGCGCACCACGATCGAGGGTGGTGACGTGCATGAGGGGGGGCTCCAGTCAGACGGCGCGGACGATGACGCCCGCGGCGGTGAGGGCGTCGTGTTCGGCGGGGGGAAGCGCGGTGTCGGTGACGACCATGTCGAGACGGTCCAGCGGGCAGACGGCACCGAAGGCGGTGCGGGTGAACTTTCCGGAGTCGGTGGCGGCGACGACGCGGCGGGCCGAGGCGATCGCCGCCTGTTTGACGGCGACGTCGGACAGGTCGTGGGCGGTCATGCCGTGCTCGGCCGACAGGCCGCAGCAGCCGATGACCGCGGTGTCGAAGCGCAGGGAACGGATGGCTTTCTCGGTCAGGGGGCCGGTGAAGCAGAGCTCGCCGGGGCGCACGTCGCCCCCGGGGAGGACCAGCCGGATCCGCGGGGCCGTACTCAGCTCCTGGGCGGCCTGCAGGGAGAGCGGCACGACGGTCAGGCGGCGGTCGCGGATCGCTCTGGCGATCTCCAGGTTGGTGGTGCCGCCGTCCAGCAGCACGGCCTCGCCGTCGACGAGCAGGGAGGCGACCTCGGCGGCGATGCGCCGCTTGGCCTCCGTCGCCTCGCGTTCGCGGACTCCGAAGGGCGGCTCCTCTCCGCGCAGCAGCAGGCTCATCGCGCCGCCCCGCACCCGCCGCACCACGCCCTGCTGGGCGAGCTCGTCGAGGTCGCGGCGGATGGTCATCTCCGACACCGCGTGCTCGACCGCCAGCTCCGTCACCGACACGGTGTCGCTGGTGCGCAGCGCGGTCATGATCGCCCGGATCCGATCAGCACTTTCCATGCGTTCATTTGAACATGATGGATGTGACTTTGGCAATCGTGCGGGACAATGGACGTCATGCGCGCAAGTCGTCTGTTGTCACTCCTGCTGCTCCTGCAGACCCGGGGGCGCATGACGGCCACCGAGCTGGCCCAGGAACTGGAGGTCTCGATCCGTACGGTTTACCGGGACGTGGAGGCCCTGTCGTCGGCGGGGGTCCCCGTCTACGCCGATCGCGGCCCCGCCGGGGGATACCAGCTGCTGGACGGCTACCGCACCCGTCTCAACGGGCTGACCGCGCAGGAGGCGTCCTCGCTGTTCCTGGCCGGACTGCCCGGCCCCGCCGCCGAGCTCGGGCTGGGGGAGGTGGTCGCCAACGCCGAGCTGAAACTGCTCGCCGCGCTGCCCCCCGAGCCGCGCTTCCACGCCGCCCGGATGCGTGAGCGCTTCCATCTGGACGTCCCGGGCTGGTATCGGGGAGTCGATGAGGCGCCCTTCCTGGGAGAGGTCTCCGACGCGGTGTGGGACCAGCGCCCGCTGCGCATGACCTACCGCCGCTGGGGCCCGCGCGACGTCGAGCGCCTGGCCCACCCCTACGGTCTGGTCCTCAAAGGCGGGGCGTGGTACATGGTGGCCGCCGCCGACGGGGGAGCGCCGCGCACCTACCGGGTGTCGCGGATCGTCGCCACCGAGCTCCTCGACGGCCACTTCGACCGCCCCGGCGACTTCGACCTGAGTGCCTACTGGGAGCGTTACGCGATCGACTTCCGGGCGCGGATGCACACCGGCGAGGCCCTGGTGCGCGTGGCGCCCGGGATCGAGGAGATGCTGCGCTACACCGTCGGTGCCGAGATCGGCGACGCCGCGCTGGCCGAGGCCGGTCCGCCCGACGAGCAGGGCTGGGTCGTGCTGCGCCTGCCGATCGAGTCGGTCAGGCATGCCCACTGGCTGTTGCTGCGCCTGGGCGCCGACGTCGAGGTTCTGGAGCCTGCCGAGCTGCGCGACCAGATGGCCGCCACGGTCGCCGGGCTCGCCGGGCTGTACGGAATCGGCGGGCGGGCCTCCGGGAAGGATGAGTGCAGAAATTAGCGGTAGAAAGTTGATCTTCATTTCGGTCCGATGGCGGGGCGCATTCGGCCTGGTTACGGGGGTTACGTTCCTGGGCCATCAGGTTCCCCCGAGGGGACCGTCGCCTTCGGGCGACGGGGGAATCGGGAGCGGGAGGGCCGTCAAGGCCCGAGCGTGCAGTGACCTGTCAGGCCTGCGCATCGAAAGCCCCAGTTCAAGGGCTTCACCTCCCACCACCTGCGCACCGAGTTCGCGCACCTGCGTTCCCCGTTGCCCACGCTGTGGTCACGCTCGTATTTCGTGGCCACGGCCGGCGCGGTGAGTGCGCAGACGGGGCGGCGTTACATCGAGACGCGGGACGAGCGGGCGCCCAGGGGCGGTGGCCGTGCGTAGGTCCTACAAGTTCCTGTTGCGTCCCACCGTCGGGCAGGCGATCGCGTTGACCGCGTGCCTGGACGATCACCGCGCCCTGTACAACGCCGCGTTGGAGCACCGCCGCACCGCCTACGCCAAGGCGAGAGTGAACATCCGCTACGGTGAGCAGTCGGCGGACCTCAAGCACATCCGCGCCGAGGACGGCGACGGGCAGGGCCGGTGGTCGTTCTCCTCCCAGCAGGCCACCCTGCGCCGCCTCGACAAGGCGTTTCAGGCGTTCTTCGCCCGCGTCAAGGCCGGGCGCACACCGGGCTTCCCTCGCTTCAAGGGCAAGGGGCGGTTCGACACCGTCGAGTGGCCCAAGGACGGCGACGGCTGCCGCTGGAACTCCCGGCCCGAACACCCCACCACCACCTACGTCCGCCTCCAGGGCGTCGGCCACGTCCGGGTGCACCAGCACCGCCCCGTGCGCGGCCGGGTGAAGACGATCAGCATCATCGAGCGAGAAGGCTCCCGCTGGTATGTGATCGTCTCGTGCGACGACGTGCCCGCCGAAACCTTGCCCGCGACCGGCGCGGCGGTGGGGATCGACCTGGGCGTCGCCTCGCTGGTCACCACCAGCGACGGCGACCCGCTGGACAACCCCCGCCACCTCGCCGCCTCGGCCGACCGGCTCGCGACCGCCCAGCGCACTCTGACGCGCAAGAAGCGCGGCTCGACGCGACGGCGCAAGCAGGTGGCTCGCGGCGCTGCACGGCAAGTACGCCGTCAACGCCTCGACGGCGCCCACAAGGCCGCGCTCGCACTGGTCGACGCCTACGACGTGATCGTCCACGAGGACCTGCGCATCACGAACATGACCAAGCGCGCCGCCCCCAGGCCCGACGGTGAGGGCGGGTATCTGCCCAACGGGGCGGCTGCGAAGTCGGGCCTGAACCGAAGCATCCTGGACGCGGGTTGGGGGGTGTTCCTGACGATCCTGTCGCACAAGGCTGAAAGCGCCGGTCGAGAGCTGATCTCGGTGAACCCCGCCAACATCCTGCGGGCAGGGCTTGCCCTTCGTGAAGCCGCGTGGGCGGCTTAGCGAGAAGCCGCTCCCCTCTGGGAGCGGAGGAGTCACGAGTCGGGAACGGTCTCCCGCGTCTCCCTTCTGGGAGCGACGCGGAAGGAGTCGATCGTCAGCCCTCTCGCCGCGACCGCCTTGGCGAACTCCTTGACGGTCATGCCCCAGTACGGCACGCAGTGCAGCACCTCACCCGGTGCGCTGATCTCGCCAGTCGTGGCGTACCACAGCGGCCAGCGCGGCGTCCGGCCCGCGTCAGTTGACGCGGGCCGGAACACGGAACCTTCGGCGCCCTTTTAGCGGAGCTTGCCGAGGGCGCGGGCGAGGATGGTGGCGGTGTCGGCGATGACCTTGTTGTCGTTGGGGGCGTCGGCGGCCGGGTGGGTGGTGTAGATGGTCATGATCAGCGGTGCGGCGGACGCGGAGGTCCGGATGACGGCGATGTCGTTCGTGGCCCCGTAGGACGCGGAGGTGCCGGTCTTGTCGCCGATGATCCAGGTCTTGGGCAGGCCGGCGCGGATGCGCGTGTCGCCGGTCGTGTTCGCACGCAACCAGTCATTCAGCTGCGCCCTGTCCCTGGCGTCGAGCACGTTGCCGGTCGTGACTTTCTGCAGGTCGTGGGCCATGGAGGCGGGGGTGGTGGTGTCCCGCTTCTCCTTGGGATTCCAGTCGTTGAGCTCGGTCTCCCAGCGGTCCAGGCGGGAGACCGGGTCCTTCAGCGTGCGGAGGTACCTCGTCAGTCCGGACGGCCCGCCGATCTGCTTCAGCAGCATGTTGCCCGCGGTGTTGTCGCTGTAGGTGATGGCCGCCTCGCACAGTTGGGCGACGGTCATCCCGTCGTCCACGTGCTTCTCGGTCCTCGGTGAGTTCTCCTTCACCTCGCTGGCCTTCCAGTGGATGACCCGGTCCATCAGCCCCGGGTCGGAGGTGCGGGCCTTCTGCAACACCGCGGCGGATGCCAGCGCCTTGAAGGTGGAGAGCATGGGGAAGCGCTCGCCGGACCGGTAGGTGACCGTCTTTCCTGTGGCCGTGTCGAGGGCGTACGCGCCGATACGGCTCTCGGAGGACGCCTCCAGCGCACGCAACTGCCTGCGCGCGTCGGCTTCGCGAGACGGCGACCGCAGGCCGTCGAGGGCGGCCTGCCCGCTTCCCGTCCCCGTCCAGGCCACTGCGGTCCGTGAGATCGCCTGGCTGTCGGCCGAGGCGGTGTTCACACCATAGGCGGCACCGCCCGCCAGGATGGAGATCGCCAGTCCGGTGGCTTTCAGGGCCGCGGGGAAGCGGTGGGCGTCGAGACGTCGCATTCCGTCGATGGTCTGGGTGCGATGGCGGCTCCGGTCTGAACCGCGATGAGGCCGGCTGCCCACGGCGATGCTCCTCCTCCTGGAGTCCCTTACATGGTTTACTTTGTACAGGGGTGGGGCGGTGTCACTCACCGTTACGGACATCGGCCAGCCGCTCGGCAGAGTGACGGATCTCTTCGAAGACAACCGTGCAGCCGTCGCCCAGCGGGCTCTGGGCGAGGAAACCCACCTCCGGGTCGCCGTCGAGGGCGAAGTAGCGGATGAGGTGCCAGAACCCGTCACCGGTCGAGGCGTGGAAGGCGAAGGCCGTGCCGATCCGGGAGACCCGTAGCCGGATGTCCTCGCCGTCGGCGGGGAAGGAGTTGCAGTCGTCGGACACTCCCCGGGTCACGACCGACACGATCGTGGGCCTGCCCTGGGGGGAGAGTTCCAGGCAGAACTTCGCCCAGTGCTCCTCGTCCGCGTGCAGCAGCAGGACACCGGCGTCGTAGGTGGAGGCCAGGTCGAGCCGGATCCGCGCGCTCAGCGTGAAGTCGCCGTCGAACCGGCCGACCAGAGCGGGGGCGTTGGCGAAGCGGTCGGGACCGCCGGGGTCGGTGAACAGGTCGGTCCGGGGACCGGCGTCGATGGTGAGCGTGTCCCCACCGGTGACCTTCCAGTCCACCGGCTGGTTCAACCAGTGCAGCCGCGCCGGGACGGCGGGCAGTGTGAGCGGCTCCGTCACGGTTCTCGCACTCCTTGGCATCGCAGAGCAGTCCCCGCCACCGCGCACGATACCCCTTCCCTGATCGTCTGTGGAGTCAGGGGAAGGGGTTGCGGACGGGGCCGGGCTGGACCGTGCTCAGGGGGCGGTTGGTGCCGCCGGTAGCGGCGCGAACAGGTCGACGCCGTTGCCGTCCGGGTCGCGCACCAGGGCGTAACGCTGCCCCCAGACCGCGTCCCAGGGGGACCTGTGCCCCTCGTAGCCGGCCTGGACGAGGTCGGTATAGATCCGGTCCACCTCGGCTGGCTCGTCGCAGGCGAACGCCAGGCTGATCCGAGCACTCCCGTGGGGCGGAGCCCATTCCGGGTCGAAGGAGCGGATGGTTTCGGTGCTGTCCCAGGCGAGCCGCAGCCCACCGGGAAGGGACACTTCGACATGCGGCTCGTTGTCCGCCGCCGGGGGGATGTCCAGCCCGAGACGGCGGTAGAAGGTCAACGACTTGCTCATGTCGGCCACGACGAGGCCGATCAGGTTGAATGAAGATGCCATGCCCGTCACGGTAGGAGCCCGGTGGCCAGGTCGTCTTGAAGGGATCGGACGCGTCCGCGCCCGTGCCACGCCGGGGACGGGATGACCGGGTGTGATCCGCCCTGGGCGGCGGCGAAGTCCGATTCGACCGGCTCATCGACCTCTCTTGGAAGACCCGCGACGTCGGCGGTCCCCTCAAGCCCCGGAGGGCGCGCCCAAAGAAAGGCGCCGAGCGGAAATCCCTCGAATTGCCTCCGGCGATTGACGTCACCGCCTTCTTCCAGCTCCGCGCCCGCATCGCCGGTGACGTCGTGCAGAAGTTCGTGACGTACCAGCTGCGCCTGGTGATCATGGATGATATATCCCGACATATGGCGGAAAGTTCAGCCTTGCGGGACTTCGTATCCGAGACGAACAGGGGCGATCACGTCTGGTTCCTGTCCAGCGTGGAGGAGCTCGGCGATCGCCTGATCCAGCGTCACGGCGCCTGACCCTCTACCTGTACGGCCGTGTGCCCGAGTGGCCCAGGGAACCGCCTGCAAAGCGGTGTATGCCGGTTCGATTCCGGTCACGGCCTCTTATTCGGAAAGCATTCGGAGGGCGGCGGTGACGGCCTGGTGCAGGGTGGTGGCGGGACGGCGGAGCACTCGCTGCAGGTCGGTGGTCTGGGCCTCCAGCGCACCGGCGCGGACCTGACCGTTGAGCCAGCGCAGGGCGCCGCTCGCCTCGTCGGGTGTCTCGCGGTAGGTCACCGGGGTGCCGCAGACCTCGGTGAGGGTCCGGGCGAGCTGCGGGTAGGTCCACAGTGCGCCGGTGAAGTCGTAGCCGCGGCCCAGGTGTCCCTCGCCGGTCAGCACGTTCGCGGCGGCCTCGGCCAGGTCGGCCCGTGACGCGGTGTTGAGACCGCGCCCGCCGGTGGCGTCGGTCAGCTCGCCGGAGGCGACGGCGGCTCGCAGGCCCGGATTGAGGAACGCCTCGCTGTAGTAGGGGTGGCGCAGCATCGTGTACGGCAGGCCGGTGTCGAGGATGGCCTTCTCGGTGGCGCCCGTGCCATCGGTGCCGGCGCCCAGGAAGCTGGTGTAGGCGATGGCGCCGACGCCGGCGATCCGGGCCGCGTCGACGGCGGCCTGATGGTGGGAGACGCGGCGGGCGGGGTCCAGCTCGGGGGAGGAGATCAGCAGTAGCCGCCTGGCGTCGTCGAAGGCCTCTCGCAGGCTCGCCGGGTCGTCGTAGTCGCCGTGGCGCACCTGGACGCCGCGGGCCCTCAGGTCGGCGGCGGCGCCGGGGACGCGCACTGCGGCGGCGACGTCACCGGCGGGCACCCGGGTCAGCAGCCGGTCGATGACCAGGCGGCCGAGCGTGCCGGAAGCGGCGGAAACAACGATCATGTGGAACTCCGGTGGTCGTGCGGGAGGCGACCGAACCTATCCGGGCGACGGGCGCCGCGGGAAATGGTTTTTCCTCCTGAGGCGGCGGCCCCCGGCGCTGACGTGACCGTCTGTGTCTCGCGCCAGGAGCGGGTGGCCTGAGGCCCTACCACCTCTCCCAGTGCAGGACCTCCTCGCGGGGGATCCGGTGGGCGGGCTTGAAGTCGGTCCCGATGGTGAAGGCCAGGGGGATGAACGCGGCGAGCATGACCTCCTCGTACGGCACGCCCAACACCGTGGCCAGTTCGCGTTCCAGCGGGCCCTGTGCCGTCGTCCAGACGGTGCCCAGCCCACGGGCGCGGGCGGCGAGCATGAAGTTCCACACCGCAGGCAGGATCGATCCCCAGGTCATGGACTGGTCGAGCACGGATGCCCGGTCGGTGCGACCCTCCACTGCGGGGATGACGAACGCGGGGACGCGGTGGATGTTGTCGTAGAGGTGCTGCAGGCCCTGGGAGATCCGTTCCATGGAGCCGGGGTGGGCGTACATGCGGTGCAGGTCGCGCCCGTTCGGCGGCCGTCCACCGCCGGTGGCCAGTGCGCGGCGGAAGATGTCGGCCACGGCCAGTCGCCGGGCCTGGTCGGTGACGACCAGGAAGTGCCAGCGCTGCCGGTTGCGGCCGGTCGGTGCCTGGGTCGCCAGGCCCACGCACTCTTCGATGAGCTCGCGCGGGACGGGGCGGGTGAGGTCGAGACGCCTGCGCACCGCGCGTGTGGTGGACAGCAGTTCGTCGGGGGGCAGGTCCAGGGTCATGACGGGTTCCTTGAGGCCGGGACGGGTTCGGTGTCGGGAGTGGGGCGCACCGCGACCACTCTCCATCTGATATCAGACAATCTGCGAACAGATGGTTTTGGCCGTATGACTCCCAATCATCTTCTGTCAAACAATTGATTTTGAGATGGTTGGTGTAGGCTGGCTCTGCCGAGAGAAGAGGGGATCGATGTCGTCCAGGACCGTCGACCGTGCCAAGCCGACCTATTTTCCGCAGCTTGCGGCCGAACGGCTGGACATCGCGTTGTGCCGGGCTTCGGCTTCCGTCGCGCGCGCCGCCGACGCCCACGTCGGCGGACACGGGCTCGGTATCGGCCAGCATCTGGTGCTGAAAATGCTCGCCGCCGTCGGCCCCTGCTCCCAGCAGACGCTCAGCGAGGAATTGCGCATTGATCGCAGCGTCATGGTCGGCGTCTGTGACGATCTGGAACGGGCGGGCTACGCACGCCGGGAACGCAATCCTCGTGACAGGCGCTCCTACGCCGTCACCGTCACCGACTCCGGCCGCCAACGGCTCCTTGAGGCTGAGGCGTCAGTCCCGGGATTCCTCGACGACACCTTCCAGAACCTCACCCACGAGGAGCGTGACCAACTCGCGGGGCTCCTCGGCAGACTTCTGGGCCTCGGTCTCTGAACGGTGTCCATCGGTGGACACAGAAGGATGGACCGCCTTGTAGGCGGACCGACCACCAGCCGAACCGCGCGATTCGTCTTGCCCGTGCGGGTGCGTGCTCTGGAAAGCCGCTGAAAATCTTGCTGGTGGAGGGGTGTCTCGGGGCCGGGATGCCCCTCATCGCTATGCGCTGGAAGGGCTGATCACCCAGGTGCCGTTGGTGCGGGTCAGTCCGAGGCTGATCAGGGTGCGGAGGTTGAGGGCGGCGGCGCGGGTGTGGAGCCAGGCGTCGTTCTTGATGGCGCCGATGTAGCGCAGGCGGCGGTTGCCGCGGGCCACGATCCAGGCGACGCCGCGTTCGACCGGTGGCCGCCAGCGCCGGTAGTCGGCTCGCCAGGCCGCATCGGTGACGGCCTGACGGCGGGCGGCGGCCATCAGGTCGTGGTGCGGGCGGATGGTCAGGATGCGGCCGGCCTTGGCCGTGGTGCATCGCTCACGCAGCGGGCAGCACGCGCACCTGTCACCGAAGAAGGCCTTGCGCTGATGATGCTGCCCGCTGGGAGGCGACAACGCGACGGTGTGTTGCGCGGGGCAGGTCACGGTGCCGGCGGTGGTGTCGATGGCGAAGTCGTCCAGGGTGAACCCGCCGGGGATGGCCGGTCGCAGCGGGGCGGGCTTGATCACCAGCCGGTGTCCGGCCTGATGCAGGCGGTGCCGCGCGTCGCCGGTGTCGTAGGCGGTATCGGCGAACAGTTGCACCGGTGCCTGCTCGCCGGTCAGCAGGTCGGCGGCGACGGCGGCCTCGTGGTGGGCCGGCCCGGATCCGGGCCGCAGGGTGACAGCGGTGAACAGGCCGGTCTCGGGCTCGATGGCCAGGTGCGCCTTGAAGCCGTCCTGGCGGTGGGTGCGGGTCTTGTGCATGCCGGGATTCGGGATCGACGCATGAGATCATCCGGTCGGGGGCGGTGCGCCAGCGCCCATCGGTGCCGTCGGAGCCCTCGGCCGGCTCCACATCCTGGTAGGCGACCAGGGCGAGCAGGCCGAGGGCGCCTGCGGCCTTGTCCCCGAGCGCCTGCTCCGGCAGATTCGCCGGCAGAGCGATCGCATCGGTCACCAGCGCGTCCACCAGGCCGGCGCGGGCCTGCTCGTCGTTTTAGGCGATGCGCGGCTTGCCCGCATCGCTGTAGTCGCAGGCGGTGCACTGGGTGGCGGCGACCGGTGCGGCGTCGTACAAGCCCAGCCCGCAGGCGGCCTTCCACCGCAGGTCGTAGCGCAACTCCTGGACCGCGTCGAAGTCCGAGACCCCATACAGCGTCTGCAACACCACCGCCGCGGCCGGCACCTGCGGCGGCATGCTCGGCCGCCCGTTCGGGGAGGGATACATGTCGGTGAACATCGCGGCCGGAAACAACGCCTCGCGATGCTCGGCCAAGAACGCGAACACGCTGCCATCGGGGATCAGCTTCCGGCAGATGGCCCACACATCCGGCCCGACCGGCTCTCCAACCCACTCACCTTGCATAACAACCAGTCTGACCCCGCCACCATTTCGAGGCGAAGCCAGACCCCAACATCTTCAGTGCGTTTCTAGAGGTTTCGGCTCCACAGGCGCGCGTCCGCGCAGACGCGGATCTCGACGACCTCGCTGATGTGCCGCCCCCCGCACCGATCCCCGGGCACCACCAGGTGTGGCCCGCGCGCGTCGAGGTCGTCGCCGTCCATCTGGACGCCCACCAGCACCGGGACATCGCCGAACTCCGGGTCGATCTCCCCCCACGACAACACCGCGTGGTGGCCGTCGCGCCCCAGCACCGACACCAAAAACCGCAGCCTGTCCTTGCGCTCGGACGCGTCGAAGACCGGCCCGGCCGCGCGGGCCACATCCACCAGCAGCGGACCGGCGAACCGGTGGTGACGCATTCCCGACGTGCGACAGGCGAAGCCGACCTCCACCGTCCGCTGCGGCAAGGCCCGCAGGTCCGCCATGCTCAACAGCCCCGGAAGGCACAGGTCGCCCGACAGACGCAGCCGCCCATCGGCGGAGACACGATCGGGGACGTCGATCGACGTGGGCCGCATCAGCCCTCCCTCGCCCTTGATCAGGTCACGGGCATGAACCTTTACCGCAGCATTCCCGCTCCATGCCCCAGTCACACGCATACGCGAGGTTTAGGCCACAAAAATATGGCAGACACGAGAGCTTTTCTGGAATTCTCCTCGCATTCGCATTCGCATTCGCATTCGCATTCGCATTCGCATTCGCAGGTGAACATGCGGTCGTCGATCGTCCGAGTGCGCGGGGCGTCATGGCGGGCCAGGAGCGCCTCGATGATGGACGTCATGGGGTGCTGCTCCCAGGGGTTCCGGTTGCGGTGGGCTCGTGCGGGCCCTGGAGGAAGCACGTGTGCCCGCCATCGCATGAGTGAGCGTGTGCGCCCCGGCCGGGCTGGAAAGCGTAGCCGTCGCTTGTCTGCGGTCAAGTCCCCGTGGCCGCCGACAGGGTGAGGCGCCGTGAGGGACTCGACCGCAGGCGCCGCTGACGGCTGACCCGGGCCTCGGGCGGGGTGGGCAGCGAAGCGGGGAGCAGGATAGGGAAGGTCGTCCGCACCTGGGACGGTCGCCGGCCGATCGGGGAGCGGCTGTGAAGAACACCCCTGAGATCGCGCGTTGTGCGCGGAGAACTCGCGGCCAGTCCGGGTGATGGCCTGACCGGCTACCGCTTCAGCCAGAACTTGATCACTGCCGCTGGTGGGGGGGACCTGCTCGTAGGGGGTGATGGCTGTGGCGATGGCCTCGGCGAGTTCGTCGACGGTCGTCACGACATAGCTGGGCGGGGTGATCCAGATTCGTGGAGCGGTGTCGGGGTCGGCGATGGACTCGGTCCACGCCTTCGGGACCACGCCCTCGATCGGCACGTGCTCGGTGGGCGCGTAGAACCGGTCTGCAGGATCGACCTCCGGCAGCGCCGCCGGGCCGCCGGAGTCCCGGCCGGTCCGGCCGACGGCGGTGTAGCGGGCCAGCAGGTCGATCGCGTCCATGACCGGGCGGTAGGCCGTGTTGTTGCACTTGAACTCCAAGGCGGACAACAGCGGGGCCAGCATCCGCCGGTAGTGGTGGGAGTAGGAGCCGCGCAACCGGTAGCGCACCCGCTCGGCGATGACCCGCTCGGTGGCCATCAGCTCCTTGGCCAGCGTCCGCAGCGTCTTCTCCCCGCCTGGAACCGCCGGATACACCACCTGCCTGAAGTGCCCTCCGGCCGATCCAGGGCCGCGTTCACCATCCGCCCCAAGATCCCCCGCTTGCCCGGCACATGCGCCAGCTCGCCGATCAGCTCCTTCTCCACCCGCCGCTCCGTGCGGGCGTTGATCCGCTGAATCAACCCGATCAACAACTCCACCACACCGTCGGCGAAGGCCTCCTCGAACCGGCGCACCGCCGAGGCCACCACGCGTTCCAACTGGCCCTCGGTCGGCGGCTCGACGCTCTCGCTGCGGCACCGTTGCCGGACCGCGTCGGCCAGTCGGCCGCGGTCGGTCTCCAGCGGGCACACCTCGTCGGCCTCGCTCGCCGGCCGTGTCCCGCGTGCCTTGCGGAGATGAACAGGGACCACGATCAAGGGCGGCCGACTCATTACCGCCAGGTATGCCCAACCTGTGACGACTACGCCTCGAAGCCGAGACCTACCTCACCGCTACCTTGCGGCTCGCCGGAGCTTCAGGATTCCTGGGCCGACAACCGGGGCACCGCCGAACATCTCCGCACCCTCGTCGCCGCCGCGCACCCCGCCAGCCCCCGACGGCTCGCCGACACCGACACACCCGTGTCGGACCTCCTGTCCGGGCGGAGAGCGTGACGGCCCACGCCCGGACACCTGGCGTCTACCGGAGACTCACTCATGTTGCCGAGCTTGCCCACTCCGGACTCAGAACAGGGTGTCGCGCACCCGCAGCGGCCGGGATGTCCTCCACCGACAGCGGGGAGATCACCAGGTCGCCCTCATCATCCAGGCGGGCCGGGCCGGGCCGTCGCCCTCGGTCGGGGTCTGCTCCAGCGGTATTGATCTACATTGTAAAGTGGATCGGTTTTTTCAAAATCACCTCGGAGAATCAAAACCATTCGCCGAGGAGGACCGGGAACACGGAGAGGCGAAGGAGGCGGCGATACCGGGGTGAGCCGCGTGGTGGTGCACGAGCGTGTACCCGTCGAGAACGGGCGCCCGTCGGGTTCTGGCGCACGGTTCGCTCGGCGGTGAGGTCCGGTCGCCTGGGTGGAGGTCAGGAGGCCGGCTGAGGGCGGAGGGCGCCGGCTGAGGCGGCCATGAAGGCGGCCAGCAGGGCGGGGATGACCAGGGCGCCGGGAAGGGTGATGATCTCGGCGGCGCCGCCGATGATGGCGGGTCCGGCGACGAGTCCGGCGTAGCCGACGGTGGCGACCTGGGCGATGGCCTGTCCGGCCTGGGCGGGGTCGTGGTTTCCGGCGGCGGAGAAGACTTGGGGGACGATGGTGGCCAGGCCGAGGCCGAACAGGGCGAAGCCGGCGATGGCGATGGGGATCTGTCCGATGAGCAGGGCGGTGATCAGGCCGGCGGAGGCGAGGATGCCGGAGTAGCGGACCAGGCGGACGGGTCCGAGCCGGAGCGCGAGGTGGTCTCCGGCGAAGCGGCCGATGGTCATGGCGGTGGAGAAGACGGCGAAGCCGGCGGCGGCGACACCTTGGGAGGCGTTGAGGCTGTCGAAGAGGTAGACGGCGGTCCAGTCGACGGCTGCGCCTTCGCCGACGAGTCCGGCGAAGGCGACGATGCCCATCAGGACGATCCAGCCGGACCAGCGGGCGCGGGTGGGGGTGGTGGCCTGTGTGGTGGGGGTGGCGGGGGGCAGGAGGTGGCGTCTGGCGTAGAGGGAGATGAGGGCGAGGGAGATGCCGGTGGCGGCGAGGGTGGTGCCGGCGCTGAGGTCGAGCCAGGCGAACAGGCCGCCGATGGCGGCGCCGAGGAGGCCGCCGATGCTGAACATGCCGTGGAAGGAGGACATGATGGGGCGGCCGTAGGCGCGTTCGACCTCGACGCCGTGGGCGTTCATGGAGACGTCGAGGGAGGCGTTGATGAGGCCGTACAGGAAGAGGGCGGTGATGAGGAGGGGGAGGGTGGGGGCGTAGCCGGGGGGGATGACGGCGAGGGCGGTGGCGACGGCGGCGGGGGTGACGACGCGGGCGCTGCCGAGGCGGTCGGTGAGGCGTCCGGCGAAGCGCATGCCGGTGACGAGGCCGAGGGCGACGGCGAGGAGGCCGTAGCTGAGCTGTCCGTCGCTGAGGCCGAGGTCGTGTTTGACGGCGGGGATGCGGGCGGCCCAGGCGCCGGAGACGGTGCCGAGCAGGATGAAGAAGAAGGACACGGCGCGGCGGGCGTTGGTGGCCTGCCGGGTCGTGTGGTTGTTCATGGGGGTCCCTGGGGTTTGGGTTCAGGGGCGTTATTCAATCATGGGGGTTAGTGGACGGAGAAGCCTCCGTCGACGCAGATGGCCTGGCCGGTGATGTAGGCGCCGGCTTGGCCGGCGAGGAGGACGGCGGTGCCGGCGAAGTCGGCGGGGGTGCCGTTGCGGCCGGTCATGGAGCGGGCGGCGAGGGCTTCGGTGCGGCCGGGGATGGCTTGGGCGGGTTCGGTGAGGGGGGTGAGGACGAAGCCGGGGATGATGGTGTTGGCGCAGACGCCGTGGCGGGACCAGGCTTCGGCCTGGGAGCGGGTCAGGCCGGTGATGGCGGCTTTGGAGATGCCGTAGGCGCCGCTGTCGCCGAAGGCGCTGATGGATTGCTGGGAGCCGATGTTGATGATGCGGCCCCAGCCGCGGCTGGCCATGCGGGGGCCGTAGTGCTGGCCGAGGAGGTAGGGGGCGGTGATGTTGACGGCCATGGTCTGTTGGTAGTCGTCGGTGGTGAGGTCGCTCATGGGGCGGCGGATGTTGTTGGCGGCGTCGTTGACGAGGATGTCGATGTCGCCGTGGAAGGTGGCTGCTTGCCGGCAGATGCGGGTGATGTCGGCGGGGTCGGTGAGGTCGGCGCTGATGGTGGCGGTGGTGATGCCGTGGTCGCGGAGGCGGGTGGCTGCTTGGTCGAGTTGTGCGGGGCGGCGGGCGACGAGGATGACGGCGGCGCCGGCGCGGCCGAGGGCTTCGGCGATGGTGTGGCCGATGCCGGAGCTGCCGCCGGTGATGAGGGCGACGCGGCCGGTGAGGGAGAAGAGGTCCTCGAGGTATGCGGTCATACCGAGGGAACCTATCATCCTATGTTTGGGTGATCTTTTCGGTGGTCAGGGTGTGGGCGGCGGCCTGGATCTTGCCCATGACGGTGGAGAGGTCGTGGAGGGTGGGGGTGTCGAGGAGCTGTAGGAGGCAGCGGAAGTTGGCGAGGCCGGCGTCGGCGATCTGTTCGGTGAGGGCGAGGCCGGCGGGGCTGAGCTCGACGCGGCGGATGCGGCGGTCGTGGGGGTCTTCGCGGCGGGTGACGAGGCCGTGGCCGACGAGGCGGTCGACGATGCCGGTGACGGTGCCGAGGCCGACTCCGAGGTGGTGGGCGAGCTCTTGTCCGGAGGCGGAGTCCTGGAAGGACAGGAGCGTGACGACCTTGAGTTGCCGCATGGTGAGGTTGGAGTCGAACAGGGGGGAGGAGGGACGGTTCTGGGCGAAGAGCCGTCCCAGGTCGCGCTGGATTTCGCCGAGCTGGCGGAGCAGCCGGTCGCGTTCGTTGTCCACACTCACCTCTCGCTTCCTGAGAAGGTTATCAGGATTGCACGGCGCCGTTAAATATTCGTGCGAGGCAAAGTGTTAGTGTTGGCCAAACTTATTGTGACGTCCCCCTAGGAGTCCGCCCCCATGACCGCCTTGGCCAGGTTGAGCCTTGCCAACCGCAGCCTTGTCATAATGATCGCGGTCGTGTTGAGCGCGTTCGGCGCCTTCGCGATCCCGTCGTTGAAGCAGCAGCTGCTGCCTTCGCTTTCGTTCCCGGGCGCGTTTGTGGTTGCCCCTTATCAGGGTGCCTCCCCCGAGATCGTGGAGGATCAGGTCACCAAGCCGATCGAGGACAGCTTCCAGGGCCTGGAGGGTGTCACCGAGGTGACCTCCACCTCCCGGGAGGGGATGTCGCAGGTTCAGGTGGCGTTCGAGTACGGCACCGACATCGACGCGGCGGTCGCGAAGATGCAGCAGGCGGTGGCGCGGATCGACGCGCAGCTGCCTGACGGGGTGGATCCGCAGGTTCTGGCCGGCGGCACCGACGACATTCCGGTGCTGGTGCTGGCGGTGGAGTCCGGTGACGACGAGCGGGCCATGGCCGACAAGCTGCAGCGGATCGTGGTTCCGGAGCTGCAGGGTGTCGAAGGTGTCCGTGAGGCCACGGTGACCGGCACCCGGGCCGAGACCGTGGTGATCACTCCGGATGTCAAGAAGCTCGCCGCGCGGGGGTTGGCGCCGACCGCGGTGGCTGACGCGCTGCGTGCCAACGGTCAGTCCGTTCCGGCGGGCAGCCTGGTGCAGGACAAGGCGTCGCTGACGGTTCAGGTGGGCACCCGGATCGCTTCGATCGACGATCTGAAGAACCTCTATCTGGCTCCCGCCGTTTCGGCGCAGGCACAGCAGCAGATGCCGCAGCAGGCGCAGCAGGGGCGGCCGGGGGTGGGGCAGAGCGCCGCTCAGGCCCAGCAGCAGGCCCAGCGGGCGCAGCGTCCTGTGGCGGCGCCCAAGCCGGTCAGGCTGGCCGACGTCGCCGATGTCGAGCGGTCACTGGCCGACAGCACGTCGCTGACGCGCACCAACGGCGAGCCGAGCCTGGGGGTGTCGGTGACGATGACGCCGGACGGCAACGCGGTGGCGATCTCTCATGCGGTGCGTCAGAAGCTGCCGGAGCTGGTCCGGGCGATCGGCGACGCCTCCGAGGTGACGGTCGTGTTCGACCAGGCGCCGTATGTGGAGCGCTCGATCGAGGATCTGACGACCGAGGGTCTGCTGGGTCTGGCGTTCGCGGTGCTGGTCATTTTGATCTTCTTGCTGTCGGTGCGTTCGACGCTGGTGACGGCGATGTCCATCCCGCTGTCGGTGGTCATCGCGTTGATCGCACTGTGGGTGGGCGACTACTCGCTCAACCTGCTGACGCTGGGGGCGCTGACCATCGCGGTCGGGCGCGTGGTGGATGACTCCATCGTGGTGCTGGAGAACGTCAAGCGGCACCTGGAGTACGGCGAGGCCAAGCGTGATGCGGTGCTCGCGGGTGTGCGTGAGGTGAGCGGGGCGGTGACGGCCTCGACGTTGACGACGGTGGCGGTGTTCTTGCCGATCGCGGTGGTCGGCGGCATGGTGGGGCAGTTGTTCGCGCCGTTCGCGATCACGGTGACGGTGGCGTTGCTGGCTTCGTTGCTGGTGTCGCTGACCGTGATCCCGGTGCTGGCCTACTGGTTTTTGAAGGCGCCGGTGCTGAGCGCCGAGCAGGCGCGCGCGGCGCGGGAGAAGGCCGAGGCCAAGGAGCTGCGCAGCCCGCTGCAGCGCGCCTACCTGCCGGTGCTGCGGTTCGCGACCAGGCGGCGGCTGGTCACCGTCGTGGTCGGAGTTGTGATCTTCGTGGGGACGATGGGGCTGGCCGGGCGGCTGGACACCAATTTCCTGGACTCCTCGGGTCAGAACACGCTCTCCTTGAGTCAGAAGATGCCCCCCGGCACTGATCTGGCCACCACGGATGCGGCGGCCAAGAAGGTGGAGGAGGTGTTGGGGTCGCTGAAGGACGTGGAGTCCTACCAGGTCAACGTGGGCTCCGGGGGCGGCTTCATGGGGGCCACGGGTGGCGGCGGTGATCACGCCTCCTATTCGGTGACGGTCGCGGAGAGCGCCGAGGCGGCCGTGGTGGAGGACGCGCTGCGTGCGCGGCTCAAGGAGCTGAGCGATGTCGGTGAGGTCACCATCGGCGGTGCGCAGGGCGGTCCGGGCGGTGGTTCGACCAACCAGCTTCAGGTGATCGTGCAGGCGCCGGACACCGCGGCGCTGCGGACCGCCTCGGAGGCGGTGCGCGCCGCGATGGCGGAGCTGGGCGGGCTGCGGGACGTGTCGTCCAACCTGCAGGCCAGCGCGCCGCGTATCGAGGTCCGGGTGGACCGGGAGAAGGCGGCGGCCAAGGGCCTGACGGAGGCGCAGATCGGCCAGGTGGTCGCGCAGCGTTTCCGCGGCGCGCCTTTGGGCCAGGTCACGCTGGACGGGCGGGCCAGTGACCTGATTCTGCGGGCCGACGAGGCGCCGAAGGATCTGAAGGCGATCGGCGAGCTGGAGCTGGCGACGGCCGTGGGGCAGGTCAAGCTGTCGCAGGTGGCGAAGGTGGCGAAGGTGGAGGGGCCGACGCAGGTGACCCGGATCGACGGGGAGCGCAGTGCGACGGTGTCGGGTACGGCCACGGGTAGTGACCTGGGCAGTGTCACCACGGCGCTGACGGCCAAGCTGGATGGGGTGTCGCTGCCGGCGGGGGCGAGGTTCACCGTGGGTGGCGTGAGCGCCGACCAGAGCGAGGCGTTCGGCCAGCTGGGGCTGGCGATGCTGGCGGCCATCGCGATCGTCTTTATGATCATGGTGGCGGCGTTCCGTAGTTTCGTGCAGCCGCTGGTGTTGCTGGTGTCGGTGCCGTTCGCGGCGACCGGCGCGATCGGGCTGCTGCTGGCCACCGGGACCCCGCTGGGAGTTCCGGCGCTGATCGGCATGCTGATGCTGATCGGCATCGTGGTGACCAACGCCATCGTGCTGATCGATCTGATCAACCAGTACCGGGAGCAGGGGCTGGGTGTGGTGGAGGCGGTGATCGAGGGGGGCCGTCGCCGGTTGCGGCCGATCCTGATGACCGCGGTGGCGACGATCTTCGCGTTGATCCCGATGGCGTTGGGCCTGACGGGGTCGGGCGGGTTCATCTCCCAGCCGCTGGCCATCGTGGTGATCGGCGGTCTGCTGTCGTCGACGCTGCTGACGCTGGTGCTGGTGCCGACGCTGTATGTGATGGTGGAGCGGACCAAGGAGCGGTGGCGGCGGGGGCCCAAGGCCGGTAAGCACGAGGCCGAGGTGAAGGGCGCCGGAGACGGCGAGCCGGCCTCTGCCCGGTAGTTCCGGCGCTGGACGGTACCGGTCGCCGTGCGAGCGCGGAGGCGCGCGTACGGCGACCGGCCGTTGCGGGAGCTGGAGCAGTGTTCGCCCACGCTCTCCGCGCCTTTGGCGACGCTCCCTTGCCCGTTGATTTCACGCGCCGTGGGGCATCGCACGATCGTTCAGTCGCCTCGCTTGCCCGGCGCCTTTGCTGAACCCCTCACCGGCCCGCCCTCCCGCCGCATCGGCGCACGGTCAGGGGTGACCCTGCGTGGGTGTGGTGGGCGGAGCCCAATAGACTGACGCAACGTGACTGCCAAGCCGCGTATCCCCAATGTCCTGGCCACCCGCTACGCCTCGGCGGAGCTGGCCCGTCTGTGGTCTCCCGAGTACAAGGTGGTAGCTGAGCGCCGCCTGTGGCTGGCCGTGCTGACCGCGCAGGCGGAGCTGGGGGTCGAGGTTCCCGCGCGGGCGGTGGCCGACTACGAGAAGGTCGTCGAGCAGGTGGACCTGGCCTCCATCGCTGAGCGCGAACGCGTCACCCGCCATGATGTGAAGGCCCGGATCGAGGAGTTCAACGCCCTGGCCGGGCATGAGCAGGTGCACAAGGGCATGACGTCGCGGGATCTGACCGAGAACGTCGAGCAGTTGCAGATCCGCGACAGCCTGCTGCTGATGCGGGAGCGGTGTGTGGCGCTGCTGGCCCGGCTGGGGGCGCTGGCCGCCGAGCATTCGGGCACGGTGATGGCGGGGCGGTCGCACAACGTGGCGGCGCAGTCGACCACGCTGGGCAAGCGTTTCGCCTCGGCCGCCGATGAGCTGCTGGTGGCCTTCGCCCGGCTGGAGGAGTTGATCGGCCGCTACCCGCTGCGGGGAATCAAGGGGCCGGTCGGTACCGCGCAGGACATGCTGGACCTGCTGGGCGGTGACCGGGCGGCTCTGGCGCGGCTGGAGGAGGCGGTGGCGGCTCATCTGGGGTTCGCGCACCGGTTGACCAGCGTCGGGCAGGTTTATCCGCGGTCGCTGGACTACGAGGTGGTCACGGCGCTGGTGCAGCTGGCCGCCGCTCCCTGCTCGTTGGCCAAGACGATCCGGCTGATGGCCGGGCACGAGCTCGTCACCGAGGGCTTCGCCGAGGGGCAGGTGGGGTCGTCGGCGATGCCGCACAAGATGAACACCCGCTCGTGCGAGCGGGTCAACGGGCTGACGGTGGTCTTGCGGGGGTATGCCTCCATGGTCGGTGAGCTGGCGGGCGACCAGTGGAACGAGGGGGATGTGTCCTGCTCGGTGGTGCGGCGGGTGGCGCTGCCGGACGCGTTCTTCGCCTTCGACGGCCTGGTGGAGACGGCCCTGACCGTCCTGGCGGAGTTCGGCGCGTTCCCGGCGGTCATCGCCGCGGAGCTGGATCGGTATCTGCCGTTCCTGGCGACCACGAAGATGCTGATGGCCGCGGTGCGGGCCGGTATGGGCCGCGAGAGCGCGCACGAGCTGATCAAGGAGCACGCGGTCGCGGCGGCGCTGGCGATGCGTGAGCGCGGTGGCGGCAACGAGTTGCTGGCCCGGCTGGCCGCTGATGAGCGGTTCCCGCTGGACGGCGCGGCGCTGGCCGAACTGCTGGCGCAGCGGATCGTGTTCACCGGGGCGGCGGCCGAGCAGGTCGAGGCGGTCGTGGCGCGCATCGGTGAGGTCACCGCCCGCTACCCGGCGGCGGCCGCTTACACGCCGGCGGCGATCTTGTGAATGTGGTGGAGCTGACCGGCGACGATGACGTGGTGGCCGCCTGCGAGGACGACCCGTTGCTGGTGTGGGCGGCGCAGGGGATGCGCGCCGGGGTGCGGGCGTGGGCGCTGGGAGAGGCGGTGGCCGTGGCCAGCCCCGACTTGAACCGCCGTGACCGCCTGACGGTGCGAGGGGACGCGCGCGAGGTGACGCGGCTGGTACGGCTGGTGCTGCCGGAGCTGGGCCCGTCGTATCGGCTGCTGGGAGATCGGCCGCTGGTGGAGGAGCTGGCCGGGCGGATGGGTGAGGTCGAGCCGCCGAAGACGTTCGAGTGGATGGACACCGACCGGCCGCCGCCTGTTTCGGCCGACCGTGAGGGTGCTGTGGTCGCGGCGGGGTGGCTGCGGGGCGCGGACGGCGAGGTGGGCACTCTGCTGGCGCAGGCGTCGCCGTCGTCGTGGGCCGTGCCGGGCTTGCCGTGGATCCGCCGGTGGGCGGGGCTGCGGGAGAGCGGCGGGCAGTTGGTGGCCACAGCCGCCGATGCGTGGTCGTGCCCGCGGATGGGGTTCGTCGCCGGGGTGGCCACAGCCGCGGCCGCCCGTGGCCGGGGGTATGGGCAGGCGGTGTGCCGGTTCGTTTTCGCGGCGCTGGCCGCCGAGCACGGGCGGGTGGCGCTGATGGTCGACACCGACAACCGTGCCGCGATCGGCGTCTACGGACGCCTGGGCATGAAGGTGCGGCCGGTGGCGGCGGCGGTCGTGAGCCGGTGACCTTCCCCCCGGCGGGCCGCCGGGGGGAAAACCGGGTGCGCGGGGCGGGTACGCCCGGCAAAGTGGACGGAATGATGTCCAGTTTTGTGCCTGGTCTGGAGCTGTCACGTGCCTTCTACGCGCGGGTCGTCCAGCCGATGGTCGCCGATGTCGCGCACAGTGCGGCGCTGATCGGCGCCGGCTCGGAGGTGTTGGCGTTCGACACCGAACGTTCCACCGATCACGACTGGGGGCCCCGGGTGGTGCTGTTCGTCGCGCCCGAGGCGGCCGGGCAGCTGCGGCAGGTCGTCGCCGCCGGCCTGCCGCAGACCTTCGGGGGCTATCCGACCGTGTTCGGCGCCGGGCACGGTGTCGAGGTCGTCGATGCCGCCGCCTGGTTCGAGGAGCGGCTCGGTTTCGATCCGCTGCGGGGAGCCACCGTAGTGGACTGGCTGGCCACGCCCTGGCAGCGGCTGGCCGAGGTGACCGCCGGTGAGGTCTTCCACGACGGGCTGGGAGTGCTGGAGGCGGCCCGTTCGGCTGTGCGCTGGTATCCGGGTGACCTGTGGCGTTACGTGCTGGCCTGCCAGTGGAGGCGGCTGGCCCAGCGGGAGGCCTTCCCCGGCCGGTGCGGGGAGGTCGGCGACGATCTCGGCTCGGCCGTGCTGACGGCCGGGCTGACCCGTGACCTGATGCGGCTGGTACTGCTGATGCGCCGCCGCTACCCGCCGTACGGCAAATGGCTGGGCAGCGCCTTCACCCGCCTGACGGGCACGGCTGAGCTCGGGGACGCCCTGGCGGGGGCGGTCGCCGCGGGTGAGTGGCGCGAACGGCAGCGGCAGTTGGGCCGTGCTTATGAGCGGGTCGCCGCGCTGCACAACCGGCTCGGTCTGAGCGAGCCGCTGCAGGCTACGACACGGCGTTTTCACGACCGGCCGTTTCAGGTCATCGGCGCCCAGCGGTTCGCCGACGCGCTCGGCGCCGCCATCGCCGATCCGAGGGTGCGGGCGCTGCCGCCGGTCGGTTCGGTCGACCAGTTCGGCGACTGCACCGACCTGCTGACCTGCCCTCGGCGGTGCCGGGCGGTGACGCGGGCCGTCCTGGGGGAGTGGGCCGGTGAGCCGCAGAACGCGTCGTAGACGGCGGCGGTTCGGCGGCTGGTTCAGACGGCTGGTTCAGACGGTGACCGGCTCGCGGACGCCGCCCAGCATGCGCCGCTCGAACCACAACGAGGTGAACGGGGGCACCGCGCATGCCAGACCCAGCACGATCGTGCCCAGGCTCCAGCGGGCCGTGCGGGCCGCGGCCAGCACCCCGGTCACGTACAGCACGAACAGCAGCCCGTGGATCGGGCCGAAGACCTTCACACCGAGGTCGCCGGACTCCACGATGTACTTGAAGAACATGCCGACGAGCAGTCCCGCCCAGGAACACGCCTCGGCGATCGCCACGTAACGGAACAGACGCAGTGCGGTCGGCACAGCGGGCACCTCTCCTCGGATCCGGAAAACGCCTCCAGCCTAGAGGGCGTCGGCCTATGCCCGGCGCCGGGGATCTTCCGGCCGGGGATCGGGGCCACGACCGAGGCGCGTCCGTGTCCGCCCAGAGGTCCTGAGAGCCCGGGCCGGCTCCGTGGCCCGGCCGGCGGGCCCCACGCCGCGGCTACGGCCGCGACCGGCGCAGGGTGATGTTGAGCCGCCCGGCGAGCAGGCCGTGCGGGCCGGTACCGGGCAGGATCCGGCGCACACCGTGGAAGGCCAACCGGGAGGGCCCGCCGAAGACGAACAGATCGCCCGACTCCAGCCGGACATCGGTCCACGGCCGGCTGCGGGAGTGGGGGTTGCCGAAGCGGAACACGCAGGCGTCCCCCAGGCTCAAGGAGACCACCGGCGCCGAGCCGCGCTCGTCGGCGTCCTGGTGCATGCCCATCGTGGCCGCGTCGTCGTAGAAGTTGACCAGCGCGACGTCCGGGTCGTACGGGCCGCCGAGCGTCTGTGCGACCGCCGCGCGGCCCAGCTCCGCCAGCCAGCCCGGCAGTGGCTGGACCGGTTCGTCGGTGTAGCGGTAGGGCCGCCAGTAACGGCCCAGGCACACCGTACGCACCGACATCAGCCCACCTGCGGGCAACCGGATCCGCCGCATGCCCACTGGCGGCAGGCGGCCACCAGTTCCCGTTGCCGGGCGGCGCTCAGCCAGTCGGGCACGTGAACCGCCCCGGGGGCGACCTGCCTGCGGCTGCGGGCGATCAGCGCGTCCATGCGGCGGATTCTAGGTGCCGGCCCCGCCGGGTGTGGACTCTCCCACCGGGGGAGAGGCCGAGCTCGTGCGTCGCCGCCACACCCTGGCCACCCTGGAGCGGCTGCTGACGGCCGGGCTGCCGGCGGTGGAGGTGCGGCTGATGCGCGAAGGCGCTCGCCGGGTCGTGGTGGCCCGCGACGTGGCCGCCCTGCCGGGCGACCTCGCGCGGGTCACCGGCTCGTGCATGGCCCGGCCGATGCCGTGCCCGCCGAAGTCGTCGGGGATTCCGTATCCGGCTTCGCGGCCGGCCCGCGCCACGGCGTGACCGATGTCGCCCAGCCGCCCGCCCGGCACGCACGCGGCGATCCCGGCCCGCAGTGCGGCGTCGGCCGCGTCGATCAGCCGCAGGTCGGCCGGGTGGGCCGGGCCGACGGTGAAGCTGACCGCCGCGTCACCGGCCCAGCCGTCGAGGTAGGCGCCGCAGTCGACGCTCAGCAGGTCCTGCGCGCGCAGCCGGTAGGTGCCGGGGATGCCGTGCACGATCACCTCGTTGACCGACGTGCAGATCACCGCGGGAAACGGCGTCGGCGCGAAGGCGGGCTTGTAGTGCGGGAACGCCGGTTTGGCTCCCGCCTCGCGGATGACCGTCTCGGCGACCTCGTTCAGTTCCAGCAGGCTGACCCCCGTGGTCGCATGGGCGCGTACCGCGGCCAGCGCCTCGGCCACCACCCGGCCGGCCTCACGCATCGCGTCCAGTTCGGCCGCGGTTTTGATCTCCACCATGTGACCCCTCCGCTCTCCAATACTTATACCGGTATTGTTATCACGGTTGCTAGGGTGGTCGACATGGTGCGACCTCCACTGACTCCGCTCGACCACGAACGCGGCCACCGCCTCGGCGCCCTCCTGCGCCAGGCACGCGGCCCCCGCAGCATGGCCGAGGTGGCCGCCGCCGCCGGGCTCTCGGCCGAAACCCTCCGCAAGATCGAGACAGGCCGGATCCCGACCCCCGCCTTCTTCACCATCGCCGCCCTCGCCCACGCCCTGGGCATCTCCCTGGACGTCCTGGCCGAGGTGGCCGCCGCCGAACGCGCCGCCTGAAGCAGCCCACCCATGAACCGGGGGAGCAGGGGAGAAACAACCGCCCCGACGACACACGCCCGCCGCGCCGCCCGCACACGGCCGACGACCTCACCGGCTCCCTGAAGGCCCCCGAAGCAGCGGATGAGCCCGCATCGCCACCTCCAACTCCCCGGGCAGCTCGTCACGGTAGCGGCCCAGCGTCGCCAGATCACTGTGCCCCAGCACCCGCCGCACCGCGTCCATGTCCACCGCGTCGGCCAGCAGGTGAGTGGCAGTGGTATGCCGCAGGCCATGCGGCGTCACCGAACGCCGCCGATCGGGATCCACCTGCCGCTGCACCCGGTCGATCACCGCCTGCACATCCCCCCGCGCCAGACGCCCGCCCCGCCACGACAGCAACAGCGCCTTGTCCGCCCCCTCCTTCGCCGCCTCCGCCCGGCCCCGCTCCAGATAGGCCTCCAGCACGCGCGCCACATCACCGGGCAGCGGCACATCCCGCGTCTTACCGCCCTTACCGAAGATCCGCCAGTACCGCACCCCGTCATTGGTGTAGAAATCCTCGACATTCGCCCGCACCAGCTCCGAAACGCGCGGCCCCATCGTCGACAACAGCAGCACGATCAACGCGTCGCGCAACTCGGTGCGCTGATCACGCCGCCGACGCCGCCGGTGGACCGCCCCACCCGCGACAGCGGAATCACCCGCCCCGGCCACCGTCCCCGCGACCTCACCGCCGCCGCTGTCCCCGTCGCTCAGTTCACGCGCCGCACCGATCAACCCCTGAGCCTGCTCCCGGGTCAGCGCCCGGCGCTGCGGCCGCAACCCCCCTCGCTCCTTGGCCGTCACCGTCGCCAGCGCCATCGGATTGATCTGCACCCAGCCCGTCAGCACCGCATGCTTGAACAACGCCGACAGCGACCGGCGAAAACGCGCCTGCGAAGAGGCCGACTGCACGCCACCGGCCACCGGCTCGGCCCGCCGCCCATCGGGCTTACGCGCGAAAGCCAGCAAGATCGCATCCACGTCCTCACCCGTCAGATCGTCCAGAACCCGCCGCTCACCCGCCAGCCGTACGAACGTCGCCACATCGCGGGCGTAGACCTCCGCCGTCGCCGACGACAGCGCGCCGGTCAGCATCTTGGCCCGGACCAGTTCCACATACCGGTCGGCCGACTCCTGCACGGTGAGACGATTCAGATCCGCTGGCCGCATGTTCGGGGGACACCCTTCCTCGAGCTTCTCAGCCGTCGTGCCGACCGTAGCGGCCCGCACCGACAACAACGCGCCCGCCCGCCGAGCCCAAGAGCCCCCACGGGAAGGCGCCCGCCCTCTGCCCGCAGCGCGCTCGGACTCACCCCGCCTCTCACCTGCCACCCCCGGGGCCGGCGTCAACAACCCACCGGCGACCAATGGTGGCCACCGCCCCAGAAGCCTACGATCACCCCATGCCGAACATCGGGCCCACAGAACTACTGATCCTGCTCGCACTGGCCGCCGGTCTGATCGCCGTGACGATCACACTGGTACGGCGCGGCTCACCGGCCCCGCCACCCCCGCAACGGCTTGACCCCGCGGAATTACAGCACCACCTCACCGCTCTGATCGCCGCCAACAAGCCCGTTGCCGCGATCAAACTCCTCCGCGACCAGACCGGCCTCGACCTCAAAAGCGCCAAAAGACACATAGACGACCTACGCGCCGGAAGAGCACCCCGACCACCCCTGCCCAGCCACAACGCCACCGCGACGCCACCGCCCCTCGGCCACGGCGCCGACCTGGCCACCCGGGTACGCCTGCTCAAAAACGCCGGCCGCGACGGACAAGCCGTCCTGCTGGTACGCGGCGAAACCGGCATGAGCGAACCCGAGGCCCAGCGTTTCGTCGAATCCATTCAGGCATGACCCCCGACCCGGCACCAAAATCCCCAAGCCGCCCACTCCCGGCACGCGCGCGCACCTACACGTAAGAGCGGGCCACCGCGACCAATCCGGCATCGGCACCGGCGGTCCTGACCCGCAGCGCCGTCGGAGGAGTCCTCTCCCGCACATCCTCCGCCCTGATCGCCATCACCGCCGCAGGACTCCCCAGCTCGCCATACGAGACGGCAACGACCCGCGTGATCGCCTCACGCGCATCGGAGACCACCTCCCTGGGCGCCCTCCGCGGACCCGAAATCGACAGATAACCAATCAACGCGGCGAATCGCAGCTCATCGGCCGTCGGCACCGAGAGACCGCCCCCACCCGGAGGCATACGAGGCCGATCCAGCCAGAACACCCCACCGTGCAAACACCCCGCGTAAGACGTCTCACCGTGCCGGACCAGACGCACCGCGTCGGCCACCAGCCGCCCAAACCCAGCCAGATCCGTCTCCGGCGGCAGATCGGTGGTGACCAGCAGCGGCACTATCATCGAATCCAGCATCGGCGGCATCCCTCCACGAGTCGGCTCATCGTAGAATGCCCCACCGACAATCTCCGCCGGCACGTTTTCACACGGCGCGCCGCCGCCCCACCACAGACAGCGGAGCCACAACCAGCCCGACACCGGGCAGCAATGATCGCGATGGTCGGCCCGCGTCTTCCGGCGACCCGCCTCAGCGGCCGGTCCGGCAACCTATCCCGAGCACGGCGACACGGCCAAAGTCGAGAACCACCCGGGCCATATGGCGTTCGGAATCCCACCGCCCCGACAGGGGGATTCCTACTCGATCGGGTGATGTGGAACAGTCTCGCGATCGTCAAGCATGGTGACGACGCGGCCTGCGGGCTGTGGCCGGGAGGAGGCCATGACATGAACCAGCAACGGTCGGAACTTACACGTGAGGAGTGGCGTGAGTTCTTCGAGAACATAACGCGCAACTACGAGGGCGCCGAGGTGACGATCGAAGTGATGAGCAAGGACTTCGGAGACCTGGTGGAGGCCGAGAAACTACCGCTGGCCTACCTGGAGTACGACCCCAAGGACGATCAGTTCTCGGTCGGGGTGGGAGGCCGCGACGGGCGCTATCCGGTGGTGCTGCGCCACGCCATCGACCACCCGCAGAGAATCCTGGCCGACACCATGCAACAGGGCACGATGCGAGTGTTCGACGTCTTCGACGCCGAGGGGGGGCAGACGATCGTGACCTTCACCTGACCCCGGCCTCCTCGGCGTAGCCACGCCCGCCCTGCGCCCGGGAGACATCGGAAGGAGTTCCGGGCGGCAGGGGAGCGATGGGCCAGTGCAGGTAGGCGTTGCCCTGCCGGCCGCCGAACGACAGCAGATAGGTGCGTTCGGAGGGAACGACCGCCGCGACCGCCGGGGCAATCCGACGAACCGTCCGCAATCGTCAGGCGCTCCCGCAGGCCAGGAGTGCCGCGTGCGGTAACACCAAGCACCCGTCCGCCCCGGCGAACTCCGCGCTGAGCAGGTCAAAGTGCCGCTTGATCTCTGCCATGACCTCGAGGGGTTGACTGACCACGCTGGATTCTTGGTCGAGTGGTGCAGGAACAGCCGGTGGACACCCACGCCGAAGGCCCAGGCGCTGAGCGCCCGGACTCCGGCCGTGGCCGCGCCCCGGCCCCGGGGTGAGCGGGTCGGCCAGCCCGGCCGAGGCGGCCGCGATCAGCTTGAGATGGAACTCCGCCAGGTCGGGTCTTGGCCAACCCACCTCGGCGACTCGCTGTTGGCCGTTGCGGCAAGCGCGTCAAAGAAGCGCAAGCGCCTTGGCCACGCCCGGATCGCGCCCGGTGGCCAGGTCGAGGGCGGTCATAGGGGCGTAGTGGTCGACCGGCACGCCGATCGTGTCGATGATTTCGCGGGCGGGCCCGAGGTGCCGGACCCTGGGCAAGAGCAAGACGCTGCCGTCGTCGAGGAGGTATCCCTCGCTGGGGCCGGAGACGGCCCCAGCGGTGCGGGTCCCGACGAGGGTGCCCAGGCCGTTGTCCTTGACCGCCGCGCTGAAGTCCTCACAGGCCGAGGCGCATCCGCGGTCGGTGAGGACGACCAGGCGCGAGCCGAGCAGCGGGACGCTGTCGTCGGTCCGGTTGGGCACGCACTCGCCCTTGAGCGGGCAGAAGTAACTGGTGACCTTGCCGTGCGCGAACGCGCCGAGCAGCCGCGTCACCTCGCGAGGCGACCCGCCGCCGTTGCCGCGCAGGTCGAGGACCACGGCCTTCGGATTGTCCTGCAGCTTGGCGATGACCTGGTCGGCGGCGCCTTCGTAGAATCCGGGCAGTTGGACGTACACGACGCCGTCGGCGAGCTTCCTTGACGTCACCGCCGGAGGCTGCCGCGTGATAAGGCCCTCTCTGAGCTCGACGATGCGGGTCCGTCCCGTCGTGGGACGCTTGAGCGTGAGCCGTACCGTGCCGGAGGCGAAGGCGAAGGCGTCGAGGATGCCCTGATTCACGGTGTCCCCGATGAACGCCGGCACGCCGTTGGCCTTGACGACGATGTCACCGGCTCTGATGTCGGCCTTGGCGGCGGGGCTGCCGGGCAGGACGCGGGTGATGAACATCGGTGGCCGGGCCGCGGGGTCGAGCTGCGATCCCTGCTGGGCCGACGCGCCCACGATGCCCGTTCCGGTTGGCCCGCCCTCAGGCGGCGGGGTCGGCTTGAACCAGCGGGCGTGGTTGTCGTGCAGTCCGGTGACCATGCCGGTGATCGCGGCGCGCAGGGCGGCGGGGTCGCCGGCGCCGAGGACTTTCGCGAAGGCGGCCCAGTCGGTGTCGCGGTTCCCGGTCAGGGCGGGCAGCCGAAGGTCGGCCCGGTCGGCGCCGCGCCGCATCAGGTTCTGGGTGTAGGCGGCGAAGGCGCTCTTCAGCAGCGCCTTCGAATCCATGACCGGGCCGCTGTAGTAGTTGTCCAGCACGCAGATGTCGGCGGTGCCGATTGCGGCGGTGGCGCCGAGATGGCGGTGCAGCCCCCGCCTGGGGTGGTGGCCGATGGGGACGCCGGCTTCGGCTGGGGCGTCGGGGCCGATGCGAGCGCGGACGCGGGTGCCGGCATGGAGCAGGCCGTCACCAGGACGGCCGCGCAGAGGGCTCTGATCATGGCTGTCAGCATGGCCTGAAGCGGGTTGCACGGTCGTGAACGGATCCGTTAACGCCATTGAAACCCCGGTTCGGGTATGAACGTCGGATGCGGGTTTTGGTGGTCGAAGACGAACGCGACCTGGCCGATCTCGTGGCGGTGGGGTTGCGCCGCCATGCCATGGCCGTCGACGTGGTGTATGACGGGGCCGCCGCGGTGGAGCGGCTGGCGGTGCACGACTACGACGTGCTCGTGCTGGATCGGGACCTGCCCGAGATGCACGGCGACCTCGTGTGCCGTGAGCTGGTGGCACGCGGGAGCCGTACGAGGATCCTGATGATGATGACGGCGGCGGCGTCGGTGCCGGAGCGAGTCGCGGGTCTCGGGATGGGGGCCGACGACTACCTGCCCAAACCGTTCGACTACGCCGAGCAGGTCGCACGGGTACAGGCGCTGGGGCGGCGCAGCCAGTCACAGGTACCACCGGTGCTGACACGGCACGGGATCGTGCTCGACACGCACCGGCTGCAAGCCTCGCGGGACGGGCGGCACCTGCACCTGTCACTCAAGGAGTTCGCCGTCCTTGAGGTGCTGATGAGGGCGGACGGCGCGGTCGTGAGCTCCGAACGGCTGCTTGAAGAGGCATGGGACGAGAACGCCGATCCGTTCACGACGGTGGTGCGGGTCCTGGTCAGCCGCCTACGGGCCAAGCTGGGCGCCCCGCCGTGCATTCAGACGGTTCCCGGTGCGGGATACCTGCTGTGACGACGATCCGGGTACGGCTCACGCTGATCTACTCCGGACTGTTCCTGCTGACCTCGGTCGTGTTGCTGGTCACAGTCAACCTCCTGCTGCGCCGGGCGCTGGAGGCGCGGATCGCCCGGCTGCCCGGGGGAGCGGTGGCGCCGGGCGATCGGCCGCCGCCGCTGCCGCAGCTGCCCGAGCTGGTGAACGACGTGATCGGCTACCAGTGGGAGGTGACCGCGGTGACGGTCGGGATCCTGGCGCTGGTCTCGTTGGTCGTCGGATGGCTGGTCGCCGGGCGGATCCTGCGGCCCATCCACCGCATCACCGCCACCGCGCAGCGGCTGTCGCTGTCGACCCTGCACGAACGGATCGCGCTGACCGGACCGAAGGACGAGCTGAAGGAACTGGCCGACACCTTCGATGCGATGCTCGACCGGCTCGAACGCTCCATCGAGGGGCAGCGGCGGTTCATCGCGAACGCCTCCCACGAGCTGCGGACCCCGCTGGCCGTCCAGCGGGCGGCGATCGAGATCGGGCTCCCCGAGGACGTCGGCGAGATCCGCGGCACGCTCCTGCTCCACACCGTTGAGGTAACGCTCTCCCGTGGAGTTCTGACGGTCCGTAACACCGGCCCGCACGTGCCCCAGGAACGTTTCGGCGACCTCTTCAAGCCCTTCCGGCGGCTGCACACGACCCGTGGACAGGGCGCCGGGCTCGGGTTGTCGATCGTCGCGTCGATCGCGAAGGCTCACGGGGCCGACGTGCGAGCGAACCCCAACCCGGACGGCGGGTTGGAGCTCGTCGTGGTTTTCACGGGATCTGAGGATGCGGTGCCTGCCACGGACGACAGTAGCCAGTGCTGACCCCCGAGCGCGAGCCTGATGATGATCGGGCAGGGTGAGCGTGGTACCTGACTCGATCTCAACCCTCGCCGCCTATCAGCAATGCTGCTTTATGCATTCTTGTGATTGCGGTTAGTGATCAATAATGTGGGGTGATCAGTCAAGCAAGAAACGGAGCACATCGTCCGGAACAGGCAAGTCTGTTTCGCCAAGCATCCCGTCTGGTCGCCGGCCACCGGCACCACGCCTGACGCGAGCCGATGCCCGCCGGCAGATTCACCGTTCACCCAGCAGCTCGTCCTAGAGTCAAAGGACAAGATCCTGTACCAGCTGGCCAACAAGCGGACCGACTTTGTCGCGCTCGTCAAGGTTTACAGGCCAACCGGCGTCAAGAACGCCTGACAGGGCGTTGCGGAAATCCCCTTCGCGCAGGCTGCCTGCACCATCAGCGGGACATCTGGACCGGATCAGCGGGGTCGGCGGCGGGCGGCGGGGTCGTGCTCGGCGGTGATGCAGGCCAAGAGCCGCCACCAGCACCTGGCCAGCCTCGGCCGCTACGTGCGGCTGAGCGAAGAGACCTCCGCGCGCATCACTGCCGAAGCAGACCCCAGCCAACGGCGCCGCGCCCGCTGACCTGGAGCACCCCACCTCACAGGGACGGTCGCTCTTCATCAAGGACATTCTCAGCGCCAACAGCTGTCCGCCGAGTCCTCAACCCAGAAACCTCCGCCGACATCACCTCCAACAATGACCCGCTCCCACCGCCAACCCGCTGATCTGCGACTACAGCAGTTCGCGGCCCCTTTCTGGCGTATTCGTGTGTCCTGAACGTGAAGGAGAGTTCGATGTAGGCGAATGATCTGGAGCGATGCTGCTCGAACGATGAAGGTTTGGCCCTTCGGAGTCGCCCTGCGGGGGGAGGCTTCAAACCACCTCATGCTGCGTTGGCTGAAGACCGATTGTGATCAAGGCGTGCTGGCGGCAATTGCGGACCGGATGGCCGAGGTCGGGCTTCAGTTGCACCCAGACAAGACCCGGATCGTTTATTGCAAGGACGACAGGCGGCGCGGCTCGTATGAGCGCACGTCGTTCACGTTCCTGGGATTTACCTTCCGGCCTCGGGGGTGCGGACGAAAACCGGAAAGATGCGCTGTGGCTTCAACCCAGCGGTAAGCAAGGATGCCTTGAAACGAATGAGTGCGACGGTGCGAGCCTGGCGGCTTCACCATCGAACAGGATCATCCGAACACGACCTCGCACGTCGGATAAACCCGATCGTGCGGGGGTGGATGCAGTATTACGGAGCATTTTACCGCTCCGCGCTGTATCCCTTCCCGGCCCGTATCAATGCCTATCTGATGCGGTGGTCACGCAACAAGTACAAACGGCTCAGGGGTCGTAAGAAAGCTCAAGCTCAGTGGGGAATGGTTGTGAAGGCACGACCGAGGCTCTTCGCCCACTGGATCTGGGTGAACGTGGTCCCAACAGCCTGGTGACCAGAACGACAAGAGCCGTGTAACGAGAGATTGTTACGCACGGTTCTGTGGGAGCCCCGGGCTGAAACGCCCGGGGCGGCCCGACCGGCCGCCTCCGCTGTGGACCGTACGAGACCGCGACGCCAAACGCATCCGCGATGTGTTGCGCAAGGCGGGGCGCAAGGAGTTCGGTGTGGGCGGTGGGTTCGCCGTCGAGAGCGGCGGTGGGGTGAACCCGTTCCTGGTCGCCTGCGCTGGCGACCCCGAGCAAGCCGCAGCCGAGCTGCCGCAGTACGAGGCGGCGCTGCGCAAGGCGGGGTTCAGGGTCGAGCTGGAGCCAGATGACGACCAGGCGCTTCAGATGTGTGGCCACCGTCGTAGAGAGCATGGACCGAGGTCAGCGGGGCTGGTCTCGGGTGGTCCAGCCGTGTTTGGTGATGAGCTTGGCCAGGGCTTGGTGGAGCTGGTTGATGCGGTCGGCGGCGGTGCGGGCGGCGGATGCCGATGGTGATGGTGGCCTCGGTGGCGTGGTAGGTGGTCGCTCGTCCTTCGGCGGCGGTGCGGGCGGCGGCGTGGATGCGGCCGCGCAGCGCGATGAGCTTGCGGGGGTCGGTGCTGTCGAGGCCGTCGCCGCCAGCGGCTGCGCTGGCGGCGGGGGCGGGTTGCTCGTTTAACGAGACAGGGGCCAGGTTCCGTGGGACAGGACAACGCACCTTAGCCGCCGGAATCGGACACTAAAGTTATACCGGACAGAATTCAGCTTCTGTCCGGTATGGGAAGAAACTGCATTTGAGGGGAGGGGTGGAGGCCGGGATTCGCCGCTCCGCGCCGACCTGGAGCCGTGAGGGCGGCGGGCGCCCGCCGGCGAGGCGCCGAGCAAAGCGATCTCTTCGGAAGGGTTCGCCGAAGCGCCACGGGTCTCTTGGTGTCGGCCGGTTCCCGTCAAGATCATTCAATGGCGATCGGCAATGAGCCGTCGTGTGGCGGCCGTGCGACGGCACCGGCCGGCCTGTGTGCCGTCGCGCCGTCGGCTCATGGTGTCGGGCATGCCGCGCGATGGTTGCGCGTGCGAGGTTGCGCGTGCGGGAGGCCAGGACGGTTGTTGCTTTTAGGCGTTTTCCCTGCTCATCCTGTTGTTTGCTGCATAATTTTACTTATACAGCATTTGTGGTCGCGGGAGCGTCTGCGTCTCTGATCGTGACTCCGTTCTGGCTGTTTTTCGGGTCGGACCTGGGCTTCTGTCGTCGCGTGGTGGGGCTGTGCTCTGGAGATCGCGGGCGTAGGATCGAGCCGCCTGTGGGTCCGCCGGGTGCTCGGGCTGGTCGGGGGCGGAGCCGGTTCGGCGCGTGCGGAGGTGATGATGGGCGAGCGTGAACCGTTGGTGCTCATGCGCTTTCCGGAGGCCGCTGAAGGTTTTCTGGCGTGGTTGCGGGCCAAGAAGCTGTCTGCGCACACGATCCGTGGCTACGAAAGCGATCTGAGGATCGTCGCGGAGATCGCCGCGGGTGCGGCGGGTGTGGTGGTGGAGGAGCTGGAGGTCCGGCATCTCAGCGGGCGTCTCGTCAGGTGCGCGTTCGCCGAGTTCGCCGATCCGCGTTCGGCGGCCAGTGTCAACCGGGCGTGGAGCGCATGGAATCAGTTGTTTGGTTTCTGTGTGGCCGAGGGGTTGCTGGAGGGTAATCCCATGGCGGCGGTCCCCCGGCCCAAGCAGCCGGCCAAGGCTCCCAAGCCTCTTTTGGGTGATGGGAGCGCCGCGGTCACCTTGCTGGAGCGGATCGCGGCCGGGGCCCGTAAGGCCCGTGATCCGTGGGTGGAGCGTGATCTTGTGGTTGTGGCGCTGGCGCTGGTCACGGGTATGCGGTCGGCGGAGTTGCTGGGGATGACCGTGGGGTCGATCGGTGGCTGCTCCGGTGAGCGGCGTATTCAGGTGGTGGGTAAGGGGGGCAGGGCTCGTTCGCTGCCCATCGAGCCGCCGGTGGAGTTTGTGATCGAGCGGTATGTGGACAGTCGGCTGCGGCGTTTCGGGCTTGGTGTACTCCCCCGTTCGGCCGCGTTGCTCGTCGATGGGCGTAACGAGCCGTTGCGGCGTGGTGGGCTTCAGTATCTGGTCCGTCAGTGTTACCGGTATGCGGGGGTCCATGACCGGGTGCAGAAGGGCACTTTGGTGCATGCGTTGCGGCACGAGTTCGCTACCCGGTTGGCCGAGCGGGGGGCTTCGGCTCATGAGTTGATGGAGTTGCTCGGCCATTCTTCGATTGTCACCGGTCAGGCTTATGTCGCGTCGACTGCCCGTGAGGTGCGCCGGGCGGCGCGGGGTAATCCGGCTTATGGGGTGTTGGATCGGTTGCGTGCCGAGGGTGGCGAGGGGGTTTCGGGGTGATCGTGGGAGGGTCGGCCGGTGGCGGTGTCGGTGCGTAGCCGTACTTCTTCGGCCAGGCGGGTGAGGCTTTCTTCGAGGGTGCGGTCGATCTCGTCGCCGGGTGGGGTGTGGTCGTGGTCGGAGAAGGACAGGTGGATGGTGACCTCGCTTGTTCCGGTGCCGCTGTCGGTGACTTGGAGCCAGCCGGCGTAGCGGCCGGTGTCGCGGGTCCCCCATTCGATGCGGAGGTGGTCGGGGTCGGCCTGCATGAGGGCGCGGGCGTCTTGGCCGGTGTGGTCTTCGTGGACGGTTACGGCGGGCGGGGTGTCGGGCCGTACGTGGAGGTCTTGTGGGAGCCAGTGGTCGAGCCGGTCGAGGTCGCGGGCTTGGTCGAAGACGAGTTCGGGTGGGGCGGGCATGGTGCGGGAGCGTTCGTGTTCACTCATGGGGTCCTCGCTGTTGTGCGGTCCGGGTGGTGCGTGAGTGATCACCTACCCGGGTTGGGGCTGGTCCATCCATGAGTGTGCAGGTCAGTGCGGGGGCTGCTGCTGTGGTGGGCGGGTTTTTCTGACGAAGCGGGCGGCGGTGCGGTGGCTCATGCCGGTCTGGCCGCGTACGAGGAAGACGGCTTGGTCGAACTGGTCTGTGGTTTTGAGGTGGAGGATCTGTTCGATGAGTTCGGGGGTGATGCCGCCGCCGAGGAGGGTGTTTCGGGGGTGCTGGGTGATCCGTACGGTGAGCACGATGAGGCTGATGATCACTGTTGTGGTGATCGCCGTCAGGAGGAGGACGATCGGGTTTGACATGGGGTGAGCGTAGCGCCGCTGGTGGTTGTGTGGCGGATGGGAGGGTGTGATGTCCGGCGGTTGTTGTGGGGTTTTATCGGGGTGGGTTGAGGAGGAGGAGGAGGGTGTAGGCGGCGATTGAGCAGCTGTCGGTGACGGCGCCGTTGAGGATCATCTGTTCCAGGTCGGTTCGGGGGAACCAGTTCTGGCGCATGTCTTGTTCGGTGGGTTCGCGGTGGGGGGTGCCGGGGGTCAGGCCGGTGGCGAGGAAGACGTTGAGGCGCTGGTTGGTGATGCCGTGGGCGTTGTCGAGGTGGCCGAGGGCGGTCATGTGGGCGGCGGTGAGGCCGGTCTCCTCGGCGAGTTCGGTGTGGGCGGTGGCGTGGGGTGAGGGACTGTCGGGGACGCCGCCCTGGGGGAAGCTCCAGGTGCGCCGGCTGATGGGGTAGCGGTATTCCTCGACGAGGTGGAAGCCGTCGTTCTCCATGGGGATGATCAGGGCGAAGTCGGGTTTGTCGAGGAAGCTGTAGATGCCGTGGGAGCCGTCGGGGCGTTGGATGTGGTCTTCACGCAGGGTGAGCCAGGTGTTGGTGTAGATGACGGTGGAGTCGAGGGTGTGGATCGTGGGTTCTTGTGGGCTGGTCATGGCGCAGGAGCCTAGTGGTGGCGGGGTTGTCTTCACGAGCTGTCGGTCCCTGGCTGTCTGCGGTGTCGGGGGTCGATGGGGTCGGGATAATCCTTTGCGGAACTGTCGTGGTTCTCTGTTACGGTCCAGGGCGTGTCTGAACAACCTCTCATCCACGCGCGTGGTCTGATCAAACGTTTCGGTGACTTCACCGCGGTCGACGGGATCGATCTGGAGGTGGCGCCGGGCGAGGCGTTCGGGTTTCTGGGGCCCAATGGGGCGGGGAAGTCCTCGACGATGCGCATGATCAGTTGTGTGTCGATGCCGACCTCTGGTGAGTTGCGCATCTTGGGCATGGATCCGGTGCGGGAGGGGTCGCGGATCCGGGCGCGGCTGGGGGTGTGCCCGCAGTTGGACAATCTGGATCCGGATCTGAGTGTTCGGGAGAATCTGACGACTTATGCCCGGTATTTCGGGTTGTCGAAGGCGGAGTCGCGGCGGCGGGCCGCGGAGTTGCTGGAGTTCGCGCAGCTGCAGGAGAAGGCCGACAGTCAGGTGGAGCCGCTGTCGGGGGGGATGAAGCGGCGGTTGACGATCGCGCGGGCGATGGTGAACGACCCGGATCTGGTGCTGTTGGACGAGCCGACGACGGGGTTGGACCCGCAGGCGCGGCATCTGTTGTGGGAGCGGTTGTTCCGGCTCAAGCAGCGGGGCACGACGCTGGTGTTGACGACGCATTACATGGACGAGGCCGAGCAGTTGTGTGATCGGCTGGTGGTGATGGACGGCGGGCGGATCGTGGCGGAGGGGTCGCCGCGGTCGCTGATCACAACGTATTCCACTCCTGAGGTGGTGGAGTTGCGGTTCGCCGATGAGGTGGATTACGCGGGCAAGCTGGAGGGGATCGGGCGGGTCGATCCGCTGCCGGATCGGATCTTGCTGTATGCCGACGACGGGGACGCGGCGGTGGCGGAGGTGCATCGGCGGGGGCTGGCTCCTTCCAGTGTGCTGGTGCGCCGTTCGTCGTTGGAGGATGTGTTCCTGCAGCTGACCGGCCGGACGTTGGTGGACTGAGATGGCTCATCCGACGGTGGCGGTGCTGGAGCGGCATCTTGTTCTGTATCGGCGGTTGTGGCGGGCGTCGGTGTTCTCCTCGTTCGTCTTGCCGGTGCTGTTTTTGATCAGTATCGGGATCGGGGTCGGCGGTTACGTCGGTGAGATCGGCGGGGTGGACTATCTGGCGTGGATCGTGCCGGGGGTGATGGCCTCGACGGCGTTTCAGATGGCGATCGGTGAGTCGACGTATTCGGTGCTGGGTGATTTCAAGTGGGTGCGGTCGTATCACGCGATGCGTGCCACTCCGGTCGGGATCGGCGACATGGTCGTGGGCCGGTTGCTGTACGTGTTGTTGCGGGTGGAGATCGCGGCGATCGTGTTTCTGGGGATCACGGGGTTGTTCGGTGCGTTGCATTCGGCCTGGGCGGTGTTGACGCCGGTGGTCGCGGCGCTGGTGGCGCTGTCTGCGGCGGCTCCGGTGACGGCGTTCGCGGCGAGCATCGAGCATGACAGTTACTTCGCGTTGCTGTTTCGGTTCGTGATGATCCCTTCGACGCTGTTCGCGGGGGTGTTCTTCCCGGTGGCGCAGTTGCCTGACCTGGTGCGTCCGCTGGCGTATGTCTCGCCGCTGTGGCACGGGGTGGAGCTGAGCCGGGCCGCGACGTTGGGGGTGGCTCCCCCGTGGCCGGTGTGGGCGCATGTGGGGTATCTGGTGGTGTGTTCGGCGGCCGGGCTGTGGTGGGCGTATGCCGCGTTCGGTAAGCGGCTTCAGGATTAGGGGCTAGGGGCATGGTTTCTGCGATGCTGGTGGCCCGGATTTCTCCCTCCCGGGTGGGTGCGGTGGTCAACCGCAATGTGGGGGCGTTGCGTTCGGGGCCGTCCTACTGGCTGGTGCTGGTGTCGGGTTTCTTCGAGCCGGTGCTGTATCTGCTGTCGATCGGTGTGGGTGTGGGGGCGCTGGTCGGCGACTTGAGGTTGCCGGGCGGCCGGGTGGTGGATTACGCGGTGTTCGTGGCTCCGGCGATGCTGGCTGTGTCGGCGATGTCGGGGGCGTTGTCGGAGACGACGTTCAACTTCTTCTTCAAGATGAAGTACGCCAAGACCTTCGATGCGATCTTGGCGACGCCGGTCCGGCCGTTTGAGATCGCGCTGGGCGAGCTGGCGTGGGCGATGGTGCGCAGTTGTGTTTACACGGGCGCGTTCCTGGTGGTGATGGTGGCGCTGGGTCTGACGAGCGTGGGGTGGGCGCTGGCGGCGTTTCCCGCGACGTTGCTGGTGGGGTTGGCGTTCGGCGGGGTCGGGATGGCGATCAGCACGCTGATGCGGGGCTGGCAGGATTTCGACCTGTTGACCACGGGGCAGTTCGCGTTGTTCTTGTTTTCGGGGACGTTCTCCCCGGTGCAGGACTATCCGCTGGTGGTGGAGATCTTGGTGGGGCTGACTCCGCTGTATCACGCGGTGGAGCTGGTGCGGGGGCTGGCGCTCGGTGAGCTGGGTTGGGGCCTGCTGGGGCATGCGGGGTATCTGCTGGTGATGACGGTCGCGGGGCTGGCGTTCGCCGCGCGGCGTATTCAGCGGACGTTGTGCCAGTGACGTCTCCGGGTTGAGGGGAGGCGGGGTCGGTGACGCCTCCCCGGCGGGGTGGCGGCTCTGCCGCTCCCCCGCCGGGGGTGTGACCTGTCAGGCGGGGGTGTAGGGGGTTGCGGAGGTGACCGCGGTGATCGGGAGCGGCCCGTAGATGTGGGGGAAGGTCTCGGGTGAGTCGCCGCCGGTCTCCAGGCGGACGTCCAGGCGGGTGGGGTCGATGCTCAGCAGCACGAGTGGGTCGGTGACGTTGCGGTAGAAGCGCTGGACGACGCCGTTGAGCTGGTGGTGGTCGGCGCAGGCGTGGATGAAGCCCTCTTGTTCGATGGTGCGGCCGAGGGTGGAGATGCGGTACTCCCCCGCTGTCTGGGCGGTGTCCCAGTCGGCGGCCAGGGCCAGGTGCAGGATGGTCATGAGGTGAGGGCCTCCGTGGCGCGGTCGACGTCGTCGACGGTGGTGTACAGGTGGAAGGAGGCGCGGACCTTTCCCGCCCGTATGGCGGCGCGGATTCCGGCGGCCCGCAGCCGCTCGTGGGCGCCGGGTACGTCGACGGTGACGATGGCGCTGCCGGTGGGGGGCTGGTCGAGGGCGGTGAGGAACCGGTCGGCCAGTGCGGTGTTGTGGGCGTGGACGGCCGGGATGCCGATCTGGTTGAGGAGGTCGAGGGCGGCGGCGGCGCCGATCTGGCTGAACCAGGCCGGGGACAGGTCGAAGGCGCGGGCTCCTTCGGCGAGGCGTAGTGGTGGCCCGTAGTAGGAGCCGCCCGGGTCGGCGCCGGCGTACCAGTTGGCGGCGATGGGGCGCATCCGCTCTCGTGCCCGGGGTGACAGGTAGGCGTAGGCGGCGCCGCGGGGCGCCATGAGCCATTTGTAGGCGGCGCAGACGAGCATGTCGACGTGGGTGGCGTCGACGGGAAGCCAGCCGCAGGCCTGGGTGGCGTCGACCACGGTGAGGGCGTCGTGGGCGCGGGCGGCGGCGATGATGTCGTCGGCGGGGGCGGCGACCAGGACGCGGGTGCCGGGGGGCAGGGCGGCGGCGAGAGGGGAGAGCATCTGGGAGACGGTGGCGCCCACGGCGACGTCGTGGGTGTCGACGCCGACGAGGGTGGCGAAGGCGGCCCGGGCCCGGTCGGTGGCGGCGTCCCAGGGTGTCCAGTCGGTGCGGCCCGCGCGCCAGTCGCTCAGGGCGCGTTGCAGGTCGTCGAAGGCCGGTCGGGGCGGTAGTCCGTAGCTGGCGGTGTTGAGCCAGCCGGGGTCGGGGTCCCACAGTGTCTGGGCCCGGGCGAGGTTCATGACCGTACTGTACGCACTCGGTGGCCGGTTTCGGTGGTCGATTTCAACGGCCGGGTCGAGTGGCGGGTTTCAGTGGCGGGCGCGCCATTCCCGCTGCAGGATGGCGTAGATCACCTCGTCGGTCCATTCGCCTTTGACGATCTCGTTTTCCACCAGGTGGGCTTCGCGGCGCATTCCCAGGCGTTCCAGCAGCCGGGCCGAGGCGTGGTTGCGGCCGTCCAGGCGGCCGGTGATGCGGTGTAGGTCCAGGCCGTCGAAGCCCAGCTCCAGTAGGGCCTCGGCCGCTTCGGTGGCATAACCCTTACCCCCGTGGCCGGGGTGGAATATGTAGCCGATCTCGCCGCTGCGGTGCAGGGCGCTGTGCCAGAACAGCACCCCGTCGCCGATCAGTTCGCCGGTGGCCTCCAGTTCCACCGCCAAGGCCAGGGCCTGGCCTTCCTCCTCCAGCGCCGTCTGGGTGATCTTCTTTTCGAGGGACTGCCTGACCTGCTCGGGGTCGCGGGGCTCCCAGTACAGGTATCGGGCCACTTCGGGCAGCGAATGGATGGCGTTCATGCCGGTGAGATCGTCGTGGGTGAAGGGGCGCAGAATGAGCCGTTGGGTGCGGATCGGGTATGAGGGTTTCAGCATCCGAACAGATTAGGGGGGGTGCGCGGGTGGTGGCCACACGTTTTCGCGGGGCTCCCCCAGCTGTCGCGGGTCGCGGGTCGCGGGTGGGGAGGGGCCGGGGCCGGCTCAGTGGGTGCCGCCGGCCAGGTTGAGCACCAGCACGCCGCCGATGATGAGTGCGATTCCGGCGAGCTTGGCCGGGGTGAGCGACTCGCCCAGGAACAGTACGCCGATCGCGGCGATCGCGGCGGTGCCGGCGCCGGCCCATACGGCGTAGGCGGTGCCCACTTCCAGGTGCAGTTTCAGGGCCTGGGCCAGCAGGATGAACGCGGCGGCGTAGCCGGCCACGACGGTCAGTGCCCAGCCTTTGTGTGTGAAGCCGTCGCTCAGTTTCAGTGCGGTGGTCGCCAGTACCTCGGCGATGATCGCTCCTGCCAGGATCAGCCATGCCATGACACACTCCCCAAAAAACCGATCAAAAATGGTTAATTTAGCGGGTGGGGTGTTCCGGGAGTTGCGGGTGGTCTGCCGGCGAGCCGGTGTGGCGTCGGCCCGTTGCGGGCGGGGGCGGGTGCGGTCCGTTGAGCCGTGCGGTCCGTGTTCCACTTGCGGGTGATGTCGAAAACGTGTTCCACTGATCGGCATGCGATGGGACGCGCCTTCCCTGCTTGCCGGGCCGCCGCGGGTCCGGCCGCGGATCGAGCGCGCCGCGGTGGTCCGGGTGCATGGCGGGTTGACCTGTTATGAGGTTCAGGCACGCAGTGCGCTGGAGCCCGCCGCCCAGGGGTGGAGTGTCAGCCCGTACCGGGGGTGTGCCCAGGCTTGCCGTTACTGCGCGGTACGGCGCGCTCACCGTTATCTGGGGCTGGACGCGGGGGTTGACTTCGACTCGCGGATCGTGGTGCGTACCAACATCGTGCGGCGGCTGCGTGCGGAGCTGGCGGTGCGGTGGGACGGCGAGCCTGTCACCGTGGGCAGGGCCGGCGACTGTTATCAGGGGGTCGAGGACGTCTACCGGCTGATGCCCGGTGTCGTGGCCGCCCTGCGTGAGGCCGGGGCGCCGTTCACCGTGCATACCAAGAGCACGTTGATCCTGCGTGATGCCGGGCTGCTGGCCGCCGCGCCGGGTGCGGGGGTGGTGGTCTCGATCGCCTTCGTCGACGATCAGGTCCGCCGTGTGGTGGAGCCCGGTGCGCCGAGTGCGCAAAAGCGTCTGGAGCTGGTGGCCGAGCTCAATGGGCACGGTGTGCCGTGCGGGGTGGCGATGGCGCCGATCCTGCCGTTGCTGACCGATTCTCCCGATCAGCTTGCCGCCACGGTGCGTCGTGCCGCCGACGCCGGGGCCGTCAGTCTCACTCCGCGGGTGCTGCGTCTGCCGCCGGGGGCGCGGGAGTGGTATCTGGCCTGGCTGCAGGAGCGTCATCCGGCGTTGGTGGCGCGCTATGGCGAGCTGTACGGCAGGGGGGCCGATGCCGATCCCGGTTATGTGCGTGGCGTCACCGGTCAGGTTCTGGCGTTGGCCGCCCGTTACGGGATGGGCCCGACCCGTCTGGAGCAGCCCTTGCCGCTGGCGCTTCCCGCGCACCGGCAGTTGACGTTGCTGTGAGGGCCTGCGGGGCCCTCGGGGCGGCCTGTCTGCTGACGGGCTGCCCCGAGGCCGCGGTGGTCGCCTCGTGCCGTCGCTCGGGGAGGTCCGGTTGTGGTGGGGGCCTGGCGGGGTTGCGGGAGAGGGCGGGTGGTCCTCAGGCCAGGGCGCTGCCCTTCTCCCACTGCTTGAACGACATCTGCCAGAAGCCCCAGCCGTTGTTCCACTCCATCTCCCGGTTGGTGCCGGTGATGGTGATGACGTCGCCGCGCTGGACCTGGTCGTAGAACCACTTGGCCTGGTCGGGGCGGGAGTTGACGCAGCCGTGGCTGACGTTCTGGCGGCCTTGGGCCCATACGTTGTTGAGCGCGTGGACGTATTCGCCGCTGTTGGAGAAGCGTACCGCGTGGTTGATCATCAGGTCGTAGTAGCCCGGGTCGCCTTTCTTGCGTCCCGGGGAGATCATCCGTTCGGGGTTGGCCTTGCCCATGGCCAGGTGCACGCCGCTGGTGGTGGTGTATTCGCGGGTGCTGGCGTTGCCTGCGCTGATCAGCATGGTCTGCACGGTCTTGCCGTCCCGCTTGACGATCATCTTGTGCTTGCGGGTGTCGACGGTGGCGATCTGGGCGGCGCCGATCTGGATGCTCTTGGTGAAGTCCTCGACCCCGTAGGTGTCCTTGCCGCTCTGCACGCCGGTGAGGTGGGCGGTGAAGGTCACCTTCTGGTGGGGCTGCCAGAACTTGGCGGTCCGGTAGATCACCGTGGTGTCGTTGATCCATCGCCATGCGCCCTGGGAGGGTTTTTCCGACTCCACCTCCAGTGCCTGCTCCACGGCGGCTTTGGCGGTGACGGGCTGGTTGAAGGTGACGATGATCGGCGCCCCCACGCCGACCTTCTCCCCCTTCAGCGCCGGGGTGACGTCGGCCACCTTGAACTCGATCTCCGGCTTGAGCGTGGTGAAGGAGCTGCTGGCGGTCGTGCCGCCTACCGCCCGTGCCGAGACGGTGTATTCGCTGGAGGGCTTCAGTGGGGTCTTCGACACCCATTTGGTGCGGTTCTTGTCGAAGGCGCCGGTCAGCGGTTTGCCGCCGCTCTCCACGGTGACCTGCTCCAGTGGGCCGCCTGCCGCGGTGACGACGACCTTCTTGTCCGGGCGCACGAGTGCACCGCCTTCGGCGGGGCTGATCTTTATGACCGGCGCGGCCGGTGTGTTCTGGGCGCCGGCGCTCGCGTCGCCGGCGGGACCTGTCGCGGCGGCTCCGCCGGAACAGGAGGTGGCCAGTACGGCGGCCGCGGCCACCGCCAGTCCCGCCAGTGGCGTCCTCATGCCTGGGCCCTTCACGTTCAGCACAGCTCTCTCCCCCACTACGGCAAACCGCCTTTAAAACCCTAATAGGAGACGTGTATGGAGTGCGTATAGTTCAGGAGACTTCGGTCACATTTAGGTCACTTCTCGGGGTTAATAACATGCCGACCGAGAGTGGGGGAAGCAGGGAGGACCGGCTCGGCGCACACGGCGCGCCCGTCCCCAACGGAAGGCTCAGGTGATGACCACAGCGCGACCTGTCGGCGACACCGAATCCGGCGGGGCTGTCGGCTTTGGTGGCCTCGGCGGCGCCGCGCAGGCGCCGGACGAGGTGCTGCGGCTGCGCGGCCGGCGGGCGGTGGAGGTGGGATTGCGATTTTTCCACGAGGAGCTGCGAGACTTCCCCGTACCGCCACCTGCAGGTCCCGTTGGGCGGCCGCGCCGGGGGCGAACACCCCGTCGGCCCCGGCGTCGGCGTAGGTCTTGATCCGCCGTACAGCCGTGGCCGGGGCGTCGGGCTCGCCCAGCCAGAACGGGTCGGTGCGCGCGTTGGCGAACAGCCCCGGCACCCGGTTTTTGATCATGCCGATCAGCGCTGTCTGCTCGGCCGTGTCCGCCAGCCGGGGTCCCGGTAGTACCGGCGAGAAATCCAACGGATATGCAGGTCAGAGCTTCCTTAAGAACCTTCGGGCACAGCCTGGCTGGAAGGTGGGCCGCTGACCTGCATATCCGTTGTTTCCTGCGTCGTTGCTACTGGGACCCCGCCCTGTGCGCGGTCAGCCGACGGCGTACGCGCGTGTGATCGTCTGCGTGACGCGGTCACCGGCGGCATCCGTCGCCGTGGCGCGCAGCGAGACGAATCCCGGCGTGCCGGGGTTCGCGAGCAGTGCCGTCCACCCCGACGGGGCGGGAAGCACGGGGACCGGACGCCAGGTCGCGCCGTCGTCGGAGGAGACCTCCAGCTTGACGGATTTCACCGTGGCCTTGGGCGCTCCGGGGTTCCGCTCGATCCAGATGGGCAACTGGGTCAGGGACCCCGGCTTGGCCCGGTTGGAGTCGTCGAGGCCGGCCGGTGTGTAGCGCACCGCCATCAGGGGCAGCGGTTGCGGCTTGGCCGTACTGGCCGAACGGAAGGTCCAGACCGCGTCCACCGCGGTGGACAGTGCCGTGTGCGGCCCCTGTCTGCGTGCCGCGGCGGTGAGCGTGTAGGTGGCGGCGTCCGCCGGGAGTTCCGCCGTCAGACAGGTGTTCAGCTGCCAGGTCTCGCAGTCGGCCAGGTCGGCTCTGGCGATCACCTCGCCGCTCTTCGCGAGGGTGACGGTACCGGTGACGGAGGCGTCGGTGCCGGTCCGCCCGGCCACACCGTCGGAGAAGAACCGCCCGGTGGAGAAGCCCAGCTCGTTTCCGGTACGGGCGCCGCCGGAGGTGGCGAACGCCGGTCCGGCCACGGCGGCGTTCCACACCTCACGGTGAGCCCTGCCCGCCTCGTACCGGTCGATGCCGATCACCGAGTAGGTGCCCGCCCTGAACTGGGTGTCCCAGGTGAATCCGGGAGTGCGGTAGTGCGTCATGGTGCCGGGCAGATCGAAGGCGGGAGTCGAAGCCAGGAACGCCGAGTCGGATCCGGGGAAGCGGGGGCCCAGGGCCGCCGCTCCCCTGGCGGCCGTGCCGGACGCCCGGTAGGTCGCGGTCACCTTCACCAGATCACTCGTCCGCGCGGTGTAGGAGGGATCGTCCGGGATACCGCCGGTTCGGTAGTCGACAAGGTCATACCGGTACGGGCTGGGCACGGCGTCCTTCTTGTACCAGATGCTCCTGGTCATGTACCTCAACCCGGGCTGGCGCACGGGAAGCATGAAGAAGTCCCGATTGGGGTCTGCGTCGGCGAGCCACCCGAAGCTCCAGGACCCGTTGGCCAGGTTGAACTCCATCCTGCGGTCGGGCACTGCGGTCGGCTCGTCCAGCGAGAACCGGACCTGCTTGCCCTGACGCGCGTCCAGCACCACTTCCCGGTCGGCGTCGTCGACCTTCAGCGGGACGTGCGCGGCCGTGAGCCCGATCGAGGACTGCTCCATCAGTTCCGCGTACAGGTTCCACTGGCCCGCGGGCAGCCGGACCTTGGCTACTCCGTTCCTGAAGGGCAGGTTCTGCCGGCCGCCCGTCTCAAGGTTGTAGACCTGCCCGTAGGCGGTGGCAGGCTTGCCGTCCCGGGCGATCACGGTGATGGTCACGTCGGAGGACTTCGGTTCCACGTACGCGCCGGCCAGAGTCCGGATGACGGTGTCGCCCGACCTGGCCGAGACGATTCCGGGGTAGTCCCCCGGCGTCTTCCCATCGGTGTTGATCGTGAGGGTGACCGAGGCGTCCCCTCCGGCGGGCACCTCCAGCCGCTCGGCCGACAGTGTGAGCACGTCGCTCTCGGTGGAGAGGTCCAGGGTGACGGGGGCGTCGCCGGAGTTGGTGTAGGTGATGGTCCTGGTCGTCTCCCGCGTGCCGGAGTCCTGCCACGGGAAGACGGCCCAGACGTTGCCCGGTACGGCCACGACCGGCTGTGCCAGCCCGCGGACCAGGTCCACCCGTCCGGCTCCCTGCTGGTACGGCGTGGCGTCCGCGGTGGGCTTGGCGGTGCCGATCAATGCCGCCTTGAGCCGTTCACCGGTCCAGTCGGGGTGGCGTTGGGCGAGGATCGCGGCGGCTCCCGCCACGTGTGGAGTGGCCATCGAGGTGCCGCTGTGTGCGACGTAGGGGCCGTCGGCGGTGCCCTTGGCCGCCGCGGCCATGATGCCGACGCCAGGGGCGGTGATGTCCGGCTTGATCGCGTGGTCGCCCACCCGGGGGCCGCGACCGGAGAACTCGGCTACCTGGTCTGACCTGTCGACGGCACCGACGGCCAGGGCCGCGTCAGCGCTGGCCGGGCTTTCCACCATGCCCAAGTCACCGGCGTTGCCGGCCGCCGTGACGAACAGCGCGCCGGTCTGCGCGGACAGCGTGTTCACCGCCTGCTCCAGCGGATCCAGTTCCGGGGTGTCCTGCCCGGCGAGGCTCATGTTGATGATCTTGGCTTTGACCTCGACGGCGGCCCACTCCATGCCCGCCAGCACGGCGGAGTCGGTCATTCCACTGTCGTCGCCCACCTTTCCGACGGCGAGCTTGGCATCCGGTGCCACACCTCTGTACTTCTCCCCGGCACCCGCGATGATCGAGGCGACGTGCGTGCCGTGGCCGAGGTCGTCCCGCATGTCGGGGGTGTCGCTGAAGTTCCGTGCCTGGGTGACCACGTCCTTCAGGTCCGGATGGTCGGCGTCGTAGCCGCTGTCGAGCACGGCCACCGTGACACCCTTGCCGGTCAAGCCCTGCTTCCACGCCTCTGAGGCGCCGATCTGCTTGACGCTCTCGTCGAGGGCGAACGAGCGGCGCCCGTCGAGCCAGAGCCTGGTCTTGCCCGCCGCCAGGGTCCGGGGGCCACCGATCAAGTCCTTCCAGGTCTCGCCGGCGTCGGCCTTGGGAACGCGCAGGGCCGTCATGCCGAGATGGGCCAGTGGCCGAGTCTGCCGCGCGGCTCGCGGCGCGGGCGCGAGCCCCTGGGCCGACTGGGTGATCATCGGGATGTCAGGCCGGTCCGCGTCGCCGTACCGCCACTCCAGGAGCTGGGTGACGTCGAACAGCCGCTCGTCCAGCACGCCCTCGGCCACCAGTGGCATCGCGTCGGAGGGGAAGACGAGGAGATGGCCGTCGCGGTGCTGCGTGGCGTAGCGCACCTGCCTGCCCGACCCCGGTTCCACTCGGTAGCTCTTGCCTGTGACGATGACACGGTCGCCGGTCACCAGGGTCACGCTGCCCGCCTGTGGTGCCGCTTCTCGCGCTCCCTGAGTGATTTGTCCTGTCGGTGCGGCGCCCGCCTCGGGCGGGGAATCCGGCTCCTGAACAGCCGCGACCCCGACCGTTCCGGCCAGGATCGCGGCCAGCAGCCCACTGCCTAAGCTCATGCGTACCTCTCAGTCCGAAGAAAGGATTTGCGTCCTGTTGTCTTTGGGCAGTGAGATCGATCGGGTTACAGGGGGTCCCGGTAGTACTGGCGAAAAATCCAACGGATATGCAGGTCAGAGCTTCCTTAAGAACCTTCGGGCACAGCCTGGAGAGCAATCGTCAAGACTTGTGGATCAAGATGTTTTAGGCGGCTACGGGTGCTTCCTCGCCAGCCGGTGTCTGCTCGGAGCGTTCGACGAGCTTGCCCTTGAGGGAGGTCGCCCTGACGCGGACCAGGGTGACGAGGACGAGGAGCCCTACCAAGCCCTCGACGGCTACTGAGACCTATCCGGGCGGTCACGATATCCGTAAGATCTCTGGGCATGCGTGTGACAAGAGTGATTTATATGGTTACAGCGGTCGTGCTCGCCGTCGCCTCCGCCAGCCCCGCCACTGCCCAGGCCGCGACGCAGCTCGTCGTCCTCGACTGGAACATCCGCGGCGAGAGCGCCGACATGAAGGCCATCGCCAAGGTGATCCGCGACAGCGGCGCCAACATCGTCACACTCCAGGAGATCCACCGCAGGCCGAACGCCGACCAGGTGAAACAACTGGCCGATGAGCTCGGCTGGGACATCACCGCCAACGCCCACTTCGGCGCGGGCGACAACGTCGGCCCCTGCGACGACCCGCAACCCGGCAAGGCGGGCAACGCGATCCTGTCCTCGTTCACGATCGTCGAACGCGTGACGCTCCCGCTCACCAACTTCACCACCTGCCCTGTCAACCGCTCCATGGCCGGGGCGAAGCTCGCCCTCGGCGGCACTTCGACGATCACGGTGTTCAGCACCCACCTGTCCCCCGGCTTGTCGCAGACCTCGGTCAGCCGCCGTGAGGCTCAGGCCGCAAAGGTGCTGGACTACTTCGGCTCCAGATCCCAGCTGATCCTCACCGGCGACTTCAACGCCGAGCCCACGGACGCGTTGTCGAAGCGGTTCGTGAGCGCGGGCTGGGTGGACACCGGCGCCAAGTACGCGAACAAGCCCACCCACGGTAACGCCCGCATCGACTACATCTACACGAGGGGAGTCACCACCACCAGCGGCTCCGTACTGTCGACCACCCTGTCCGACCACAGGCCGATCATCATGAGGATGACCCGCTGAGTTCGCTCGAGAGCGGTTGACGAGATCCCGTCCGATCACTCACAGCTACTTTGCCCCTGGTGACGCCGACCCGAGTGGAGGGCCCTGCAGCGGGGTCGTGACGTCGGGGGCGGAGTGGACATGCACCATGGGGCGACGGCCGATCCCCTGGAAAGCGAATACCGACAGCCCAGTACAGGACAGCGATGCCTGTGGCGAGCAGCTGCCCGCCGGCCGGGCTGGCGCTGTAGACCATCGCGACCGTACCGGCCCCGTACAGCACCCAGGCCAGCCGCGCCCCCCAGGACTTCGTGGGATCGTCGTCGAACCGGTTGTCGGCCCACGTCTGGAGTTGTTCGTACTGGTCGACGATCCAGTCAGCTACTTCCGCCAGCATGCGGGTCTCCTCGGGGGCAGGGCACCACAGCCTTCGCTCTTCCCCCGCTTCCGTGATCCTCACCCGGCGTTGGCTGCACCTGGCCTCAGCCGGACATGTCTATCGCCACCCATAAGGCGACAAGCAAGAGGAATAAATACGACTTCCACGTCACACCCAGCGCCGCACCGACATCGGGCCGTTCTAAGCGTAGGTGGTACGGAACTGAGGCTTGCTTCCCAGGGGCGAGGCGACGCTTGCCCCTGGGAAGGGGTGCTGGGACTATTTCCGCAGGATTGAACGCTAAGCCCGACCGGCGCGTCCCGAGCTGTGGGAAGTCGGCATCCAAGCCTCGGAAAAGCCCTCTTGATCGGCGTCTCTCGCGTTGCAGAACGTCGTCGTGAAGCGCTCGAACGTCATCGCCGCACCGCCTGGACCACCCCGGCCGCCAGCGCCAGCGCGACCTCCTCCTGCGGGCGTGCCGACGCCTGCCGGAACGCCTCCTTGCGCAAGGCCCGCGTGTCCAGTCCGGCCAGTATCCGCACCGCCGCGGCCCGGCGCTCGGCGTGCGCGGGACCGTCGGTGAAGCGGCCGACCGCGCCGCGTAGCCAGGCCACGGTCAGGGTGAAGGGCGGGCGGGGCGCCGAGATGACGGTGAGGCGCGGATCGGCCGGCAGCGCGTGGACCTCGTGGTGGCGGCTGACGACCGGCGGTGGTGGAGTCATGTCCGCCACGCCAGAGGCGGGACGTTTGGGTGCTCGGCGAAACGTGCTGCGGGCTGTGAACGCGCTGCGGGAGCGCACCGGGTTGGACGGCGGCCCGTCCCGGGGCGCCGTGGGACTCCCAGGGGTCGCGGCGGGCTTATGGGGAGCGCAGCCGGTGGGTGAGGCTGGTGTGGCGCCGCCCGGCGCCGCGGGTGCGCACCGCCTGGGCCAGCGCCCGGCGTGAGCCGACGATGACGACGAGCCCCTTGGCGCGGGTGATCGCGGTGTAGAGGAGGTTGCGCTGCAGCATCATCCACGCGCTGGTGGCCAGCGGGATGACGACGGCCGGGTACTCGCTGCCCTGGGAGCGGTGGATGGACACCGCGTAGGCGTGGGCCAGTTCGTCCAGTTCGTCGAAGGCGTACTCGACGTTTTCGTCCTCATCCGTCAGCACGGTCAGCTTGTGGTCGTCGGGTTTGATGTCGACCACCACGCCCACGGTCCCGTTGAACACCCCGGCCGCACCCTTGTCGTAGTTGTTGCGCAGCTGGGTGACCTTGTCGCCGACCCGGAAGGTCCGGCCGCCGTAGCGGCGCTCGGGCATGCCCTCCCGCGTGGGGGTCAGCGCCTCCTGCAGCGTGGTGTTGAGGTTGCCGGCCCCCGCCGCGCCCCGGTGCATCGGCGCGAGCACCTGCACGTCGCGGCGCGGGTTGAGGCCGAACTTGCGCGGGATCCGGTTGGCCACCACGTCCACGGTCAGTGCCGCGATCTCTTCGGGCTCCTCGCAGGGGAACAGGAAGAAGTCGTTCATGCCCTCGAGCGCCGGCATCAGGCCGGTGTTGACCCGGTGGGCGTTGGTGACCACGCCCGACTCCTGTGCCTGGCGGAAGATGTGGGTCAGCCGCACCCGGGGGATCTCCTCCTCGGCGGCCAGCAGATCCCGCAGCACCTCTCCCGCGCCGACCGACGGCAGTTGGTCGACGTCGCCCACGAACAGCAGGTGCGTGCCCGGTGCGATGGCCTTGACCAGTTTGTTGGCCAGCAGCAGGTCCAGCATTGAGGCCTCGTCGACCACCACCAGGTCGGCGTCCAGGGGATTGTCGCGGTCGAAGGTTGCATCCCCGCCGGGGCGTAGCTGCAGCAGCCGGTGCACGGTGGTCGCCTCGTGGCCGGTCAGCTCCGCGAGCCTTTTGGCCGCCCGGCCGGTGGGAGCAGCCAAGATCACCTTGGCTTTCTTGGCGCGTGCCAGGGTGACGATGGAGCGGACGGTGAAGCTCTTGCCGCAGCCGGGGCCGCCGGTCAGCACCGCGACCTTCTCACACAGTGCCAGCTGTACGGCGTGGGCCTGTTCGGGGGCGAGTTCGGCGCTGGTCTGCCGGTGGAGCCAGGTCAGGGCGGTGTCCCAGTCGACGGAGGTGAAGGCGCCCAGCCGGTCGTGGCCGGAGGCCAGCAGGGCGCGTAGTGAGCCCGCCAGCGACAGTTCGGCGCGGTGGAAGGGGACCAGGTAGACCGCCGGGACGGTGTTCTCTCCGGTGGGGACCTCCTCGCGGACCACGCCCTCCTCCGCGACGAGCTCTTCCAGGCACTGGACGGTCAGCTCGGCCGGCACCTGGAGGATCTTCACCGCGTCGCCGACGAGGTTGGGCGAGGGAAGGTAGCAGTGGCCGTCGTCGGCGGCCTGCGACAGGGTGTAGCGCAGGCCCGCCTTGACGCGCTCGGGGCTGTCGTGCGGGATGCCCACGGCCTGGGCGATGGTGTCGGCGGTCTTGAAGCCGATGCCCCACACGTCGTCGGCCAGCCGGTAGGGCTCGCTTTTGACGACCGTGATGGAGGCGTCGCCGTACTGTTTGAAGATCCGCACCGCGATCGAGGTGGACACGCCGACCCCTTGCAGGAAGATCATCACCTCTTTGATGATCTTCTGTTCCTCCCAGGCGATGCCGATCATCTTGGTCCGTTTGGGGCCGAGCCCGGCGACCTCCACCAGCCGTTCGGGGGTGGTCTCGATGATCTGGAGGGTGTCGGCGCCGAAGTGGTCGACGATCCGCTCGGCCATTTTCGGCCCGATGCCCTTGATCAGCCCCGAGCCGAGGTAGCGCTGGATGCCCTGGACGGTGGCCGGTAGCACGGTGGCGTACGACCACACCTCGAACTGCTTGCCGTACCTCGGATGCGAGGTCCACCGTCCCCTCAGGCGCAGCGACTCGCCGGGCTGGGCGCCCAGCAGCGGCCCGACCACGGTCAGCAGGTCGTTGCCGGAGCGTTCGGTGGCGACCCTGGCGATGGTGTAGCCGGTCTCCTCGTTGGCGTAGGTGATGCGTTCGAGTACGGCCTCCAGCACGGTGCCGGGGGGATGCTCTGCCGCAGGGGTGGTCATTGGAGTATTGTGCCGCAGCGCGGCGCCGCCTTCTCGCGGTCTCCCCCGGTTTGCCCGCCGATCGCCCGCGAGGTCTTCAGAGGTCACGGCAGGCGGGTGGTCTCGCCGATCTGGTCGAACAGCCGCTGCTTGCCGTCCTGGTCGGTGCTGAGGGTGAGGGTGCAGGTCTTTCCCGGGGCGGGCAGGTAGAACTGGGTGCCCTTGATCTGCAGGCCGCCGGCGGGGAAGCTGTAGACCAGCCGGGCCGCCTTGATGCCGCTGATCTGCGGGGTGGAGGTCTGGGTGACCTTGGCGTTGAGCTGCTCCAGTTCCTTGCCGGCCGCGCTGATCAGCTCCTGGGCGGAGGTGGTGGCGCTGGGCTGGCAGTAGCCGTTGAGGTTGGTGGTGAATTTGCTCGGTGAGGTCTGCCGGGAGCCGGGGTCGAAGGCCCAGACGGCCTTGTTGATCACCAGCGGCTGCAGACTCTGCCTGGCCTGTTCCAGCGCCCGCCCCGTCAGGCCGCTGCGTTTCAGGCCCCCTTCGAGGTCGTCCCTGGTCAGGTCGAGTGCGATCCAGGATCGGGGAAGTGCGACGGTGAGCCCGTTGGCGGGGCCGCCGATCCGCTTGAAGCCCTCAGGGGTGGCGTCGTCTCGGCCGGTGGCCGTCTTCGGGCTCACGGTGGGGGCGTTGGCCAGGTCGGCGGGGTCGCCTGCGCAGGAGGCGGTCAGGGCCAACGCCACGACGCCTGTGCTCGTCACGATGGGGTAGCGCTTACGCACCGGACTGCCCTCCTTGTGGGTCTCACCGAGGCCCGACGCCGGGTGATGGTGGAATAGCCGGATGAATCGCCGCGAGGGGGTTTCCCTTCCGGGAAATCGCTGTCCTGCGCGCCGTTCATGGCAGACCACCCATGACCAACGGTGCTTTTTCAGCCCGGTTGCAGCGAGGAGAGACCGTCGCCGGTCAGCGGAACGGCATGCCGGTTGAGCGCTGGTGCTCCTGTTTTCGCAGGTTAAGCGGTAAGTGCCGGGCAGGCTGGTTTCTGCCGCGGTGTGTCGCCGGAGATTGTCGCCGAAAGGCGGCCCGCCGCCCGGCTACGGTGTGGCGGTCAGCGGCCGGGCGTCGGCGGGCAGATGCTGCAGGGCGTCGACCAGCGGTGCCAGCTCCGGGGTCCGACCGGCCTCGGCCAGTGTCCTCGCCAGGACCTCGTCGTGGGTGGGACGGGCCTGCGTCAGCAGCGTCCACCCCTGGTCGGTCAGCTCGGTGTAGATGCCGCGCCGGTCCTCCTGGCACAGGAACCGGCTGAGCAGCTTGCGGTCTTCGAGGCGGCTGACCAGCCGGGTGGTGGCGCTGCCCGACAGCGCCGCGGCCCGGGCCAGCTGCTGCATGCGCATGTGCCAGCCGTCCTGGCGCGACAGCGCGTCCAAGACGGTGTATTCGACCACCGACAGGTCGTGGCCGGCCTGCAGCGCCTTCTCCAGCGCGGAGTCGATCAGCCCGTGCATGGCGGCCAGCGTCCGCCATCCCTGCGCGCGGACCTGTACCGCGTCGTCTGCGATCCCCACGGCCGGCTCCTCTCGTGTCCTCGCCATTCTACTCGCGTTGTGAAATAAAGCGCGCGTGCAAGAACATGCCGGGTGTTCGGTCCGGTACGGCGTGCGGCGGCGACGGCGGGTTCACGCGGTTTCGCCGAGCAGGCGTTGGAGGGCGCGTGCGCGGGCGGGGTGCGGAAGAAGAAGGGGTGGCGCTCCTCCGGCCGGAAGGTGTGAGGAAGAATCCTTCTGGTGAATCCCCGCCGGCGCTCCTGTCACGGAACCGCGGCGACCTGCGGCGTACCGGTTTCAACGGCGCCTGGGGTGGGAGGTTCATCGGCGTGGACGACATGTGGGATGTGGTGATCATCGGGGGTGGTCCGGCGGGTTGCGCGGCTGCCCTGCGCGCCAGGCAGCTCCGGCCGCGCGCGCGGATCCTGGCCACCGCCGCCCGGCCCAACCACGTCGTGCCCCGCAGGGTGTTCGACGCCCGCCTCGTCGACGCCGCCCGCGCCCGCCGACGACGACGTCCAGTTCGTCGCCATGCAGAAGGGCGGCTGGCCCGCGTACGTGTGGTCGTTCCCGATCGGTGACGGCACCGCCAACGTCGGCTTCGGCATGCTGCTGTCCCGGCTGCGCGCCACCGGTCTGCCCGGCCGGCAGGTGCTCCACGGCCGGCTCGCCGAACTGCTCCCCCAGGTGAACGTCCGTGACCTGCGCGCCCACCGTCTGCCCCTGTCTCCCGGCCGGCCGACGCCCGGCGCAAGGAGGTGTTCGACCTGCTGGTGGATGTGGGTCTGGGCGCGGGCACGGTGCCGCTGCCGCTGGCGTGTGCCGTGGCCGGCCGCTGGCTGCTGAACGGGCTTCGCGTCGGTGCCCGCGTCGGGTGAGGGCCGCGGGCTCGTGCGGGTGCGGTCCTTTGCCGTTGTGCGGCGTTCACTCCCGGGCGTCCTGTGACGTCCGGCTCACCGCGACGGCCACCGGTGAGCGCGCCGCTCCGGCCGCGCCCGCGAAGTTCCCGGCGACGCCCGCGACGCCGTAGGCGAGCAGCAGCGCGCCGATCAGCCCGGCGTCCGCGCCGGAGATCTCCTCCAGTGCCGGCCGTACGTAGGTGAAGGTGGCTGCGGCTACGGCACCGACAGCCGCCCAGCCGCGCCGTGGGGACACTCCCGGTTCTTCCCGGGGGGAGCGGATCGGTGCTGCACTTCGCGCTGTCTGTGTCACAGGACCAGGTAAACCGGTGTGCCGTACCGGGAACAACGGCCGGTCTCTCAGCCCTCACGGGGGTGCGGCACCGCGCGCACCCATTCGGGGTTCCCGTCCAGGTATCCGGACATCGTCAGGCCCGCCTGGTTGAGCTCACGCTGAAGGAAGTCGTCGTCGAGGCGTCTGCTGAGGAAGAAGTGGGTCCAGCGCCGGTCGCCGAGCGTGTACTCCATGGTGGCGGCCAGAAGGCCGGGGCCCGGCCGGCTGATCTCCGTCATGCGGACGGTACGGCCGTCGGCGGCGACGGTTTCCGAGGGCTGGACGGTGTCGTACCACTCGGGGGCCTTGCGCTGCAGGATCACGCATCCGTCCTCGGCGACATGGTCACGGCAGGCGCGCAGGAACCCCCGGCGCAGTCCGTCGTCGGCCGTTTCGATCACGAACGACATGAGCAGGACGACGTCGAACGTCCTGTGCAGCGTCAGGGACTGGATGGGCGAGCAGACGGTCTCGGCCCCCTTGATGTGGGCGAGCATCTCGGGCGACTCGTCCACGGCGACGACCTCGTGGCCGAAGGACAGGAGGCTGTGGGTGATCCGGCCCGCACCCGCCCCGAGCTCCAGGATGGATGCCCCCTGGGGGATCGCCGCATGGACGAGCTCGGGCTCACCGTTGGGCTTCAGCATGGCGTAGTGGTCGACCGCGCATCCGTCCGGAGTGATCGTTCCTGGGCCGGTGCCGTGATACAGCTTCCGTGAAGTCATGATCACCATTGTGCGTCAGGGCTGCCGCGGGTGCGCGCCGAAGCCGTCCTGCGGGATCGGCGTCGTCGGCTACGGCCGGTGGCGGACCTGCTTTCCCGGTGCTTGCGGGGGCGGTTCCTCGATCGGGAACAGGATCGGGCTGAGGAGGTGCTGCGTGCGAGCAGCCGGTACCGGCGTTCCACGGCGCCGCGCACCCGCTGCTCGCCGTCCACCGCCAGGATGCCCGCGTCGGCGAGCAGGCCGACGTGCCGGTACATGGTGGCCTTCGTGACCTCGGGCATCCGGGCGCACAGCTGGGAGGTCGTGAGGATCCGCCCGCCGGACATGGCGTGCACGATGCGCAGCCGGACCGGATGCGCGAATAGTTCCAGCGTGTCCACTACATGGTCTCATATGCGATACCGTTCGCAAATAAGATACTGTTTTCAAACTTGCGAACGTAAGACTGTGCGCCGGGCGTGCGCCGAGCCCCTGCGGCATGCCCCCCGACCCCGAAGGAGCAGCGATGCGGCACCAACCACCTGAGGACCGTCCTGAGCCGACGACCGCCGCGCCGCCGCTGGGTCGTCTCTGGGAGGTAGGGGAACGGCGGTTGCTGCTCCACCGCTCGGGCGCTGGAGGCCCCAGCGTGGTCTTCCTGCCCGGGGCCGGACTGGTCGGCCTGGACTTCCTGAATGTCCACGACCGCGCCGCCGAGTTCACCACGAGCGTGCTCTACGACCGTGCCGGAACAGGCTGGAGCGACCGGGTCGACCTGCCCCGCACCCCCGCCGAGGTCGCCGGCGAGCTCCGCGGCCTCCTGCGCGCCGCCGCCGTGCCCGCCCCCTACCTGCTGGCCGGTCACTCCCTGGGCGCCTTCTACGCGCGCCGCTATGCGCAGCGCTTCCCCGAGGAGGTGGCCGGCCTTCTTCTGCTTGACCCCGGTCACGAGGACATCCTCTCCTACATGCCGCAGCAGGCCGCCGAGGTCGCCGAGCAGATGAAGCCGGACCCGGCGCGGATGCCGGAGCTGACAGCCGAGCAGATCCAGGCCGCCCGTGCGGCGTTCGCGCGGATATACGCACGATGGCCGGACTCGGTCCGCGAGGCGCTCATCGAACACAACCTCACATCGTGGCGGACCAGCATGCGGGAGACGGAGAACTTCGAGACCGAGGTCTACGACGAGCTCCGCCGTGGAGGAGGGCTACCCGACGTCCCGTTGATCGTGCTCACCGCCGGGGGCGGCAACCCCTACTGGGCGCGGTTCATGTCCGAAGATCTCATGCGCGAGGCGCACGACGGTGTGCGTGCCCTGCACGCGGCGATCGCTGAATCCGTTCCGCGGGGTGAGCAGCGCCTGGTCGAGGGCGCCTCTCACCAATACCTCCACGTGGAGCAGCCGGAGGTCGTACTCCAGGCGATCCGCGATCTTCTGGGCAGAATGGACAGGTGACGGCAGGAGTCCTGCGACTTCAACGGTGACGCACGCGCCGAGCCCGCCGGTCAGCACCGCTGCCCGCTGCTGCGCAGCAGGTCGGCGCCCAGCGCGTCAAGCCGCTCGCCGGTGCCCCGCTCCCGCCGGCCACAAGTACGGCCGAAGCGGCGCGAACTCTGCTTTCGGCCGATGGCGGCACCGGCCCGGGCTCGCAGGATGAGCCCATGTCATCGGCGATGAACTCGACCAGTTCGTCGATGGACCGCCCGGCAGCGGGCGCGTCCAGGTCGGGTTGCGGGCGTGTTCCAGCGCGGCCATCAGGAGGTCCTCTTTGGACCGCCAGCGCCGGTAGACGGTCAGTTTCGCCACACCGGCACGCTGGGCGACGGCTACGGGCCAGCGGGCGCCGCTCGCCCTCGTAGGTGTCGAGGAGTCGCTGGTCGGCGCTGCCGCGGGCCACCAGCATCAGTGGGTTGCTTCGACGGCTGCGCGTCTGGGTTCGTCCTAGGGCTGCGGCCCCACCGTCCAAGACCGGAGCTTCTCGGGGTTGTGTACCGCCCAGATGTGCTTGATCCGGTCGCCTACGACGTCGAACGCCATCACCACCACGATGACGCCGTCTCGCTGAGCCACCAGACCGGGCTGACCGTTGACCGTACGCTCCAGGATCACCAGGTCGGGCACCCTGCCGGCGAAATCGACGGCGTAGCGCGCGATCCGCTCGCCGCCTTCGACCGGGCGGAGCACGGCGCTGGCGAGGCCGCCGCCGTCGGCGATCGTCGTGGCGTCGGGGTCGAGGAGGCCGATGAGGGCGTCGATGTCCTTGGCTTCCCATGCCTGCTTGAAGGCTCTGACGATGTCGGCGCGCTGGGCTGCCGATGTCGCGGGAGCCTGCGAGGCGCGGATGCGACGGCGGGCCGAGGAGGCCAGCTGGCGACAGGCCGCCGGCGTACGGCCGACGATCTCGGCCACTTCGGCGAAGGAGTAGCGGAAGACATCGTGCAGGATGAACGCGACGCGCTCGGCCGGGGTCATCGATTCGAGCACGACGAGGAAGGCCATGTTGACCGACTCGTCGAGGGTGACCCGGTCGGCCGGGTCGACCGTGGCGCCGCCCGGCCGCCCGCTGATCCACTCCGTACGGTCGGGCAGCGGCTCGGGGATCCATTCGCCCACGTAACGCTCCCGCCGTGCCCGTGCCGAGCCGAGCAGGTCGAGGCAGATGCGACTGGCGACCCTCGTCAGCCAGCCACCAGGGGATTCGATGCCTTCCTGCTGCTGTCGGGACATGGCGTACCAGCGGGCGTAGGTCTCCTGTACGACATCCTCGGCATCGGCCAGGGAGCCCAGCAGCCGGTAGGCGAGATTGATCAGCTGACGCCGCTCGCTCATGATCGCGCTCAGGCCCGGATCGAGCCGGCCGTCTCCTGGCCCGGATGGGGCGGTCATGGTGTCGCCGGCTCCCTATGTCGCATCTGCCCTCACCCAGTTCGACGAGACATCGCGTCGAACTGTGAGGTCGGCGAATCGCCTCACATTCCCAGCGGTTGTGTCGTCGTACTACTGAGACATCATCCAGCACGCAGGAAAGCTGGGCGACCCGGCCGGTATGCGGATCGCCGTCGAGAACCCGCGCCGGAACGCGTGATCGTCCCCGCGGCCGGCCACTTCGTGATGGAGGACCAACCCCACCAGGTCGCAAGCCTCCTCCACGACTTCCTGCGGAAGGACCATCGGCCGTGACGAGGAAAGGGGGCCTGGCAGCCGCGGAATCCCATACCGCTTCCGACCCGTCGGAGCAGTGAAACACCGCTGAGATTTAGAAGGGAAGACCTCGCTATGTCCACGCCCACGACGACCAAGCAGGACAACCTCCAGTCGCGTCTGCCCGGCCCCACCCAGTTCTTCCCCGAGTTGGCAGCAATCTCCGGAGCCATGTCCAAGGCCACCCGGAACGGTAATGCGCGGAACGCGGCCAGGTGATCTGATCTCCGTCGCCGTTGGTGGCGACAGAGATCAGATCAGATCAGATCAGGTCTGGGCTGGCGTTCAGGCCCAGCGGAAGGACTGGTTCCAGCCCCCGTGGCAGGCCCAGATCTGCAGCGGCGTGCCGTTCTCGGACCTCTTCTCCCTCGCGTCCAGGCATTTGTTGTTCAAGCGGCTCCGAAGGGTCTTGTAGCCGTCGTACTTCGACGAGGACCAGTACCACTGCTGGTTGGCGTTGCCGGTGCACCCCCACATCTGAACGGCCGCACGGTTCTTGGAATTGAAGTCCCGCACGTCGAGGCACTTTCCGTTGAGCGAGTTACGGATGGTGCCGTCCTTGCGCATGGTCCAGAGCTGGTTGGCGTTCTGGTTGCACCTCCACAGTTGGACGATCACCCCGTTCTTGGGGCTGAAGTCCTTGACGTCGAGGCACTGCTCTGCCGTCGCTACCTGGATCCGCTGACCGCCGGTCGCCGCGGCGGGCCCGGCAGTGAGGACCATCCCCGAAGCGATGACAGCGAGCATGGAAGTCGTCTTCAGCCATGCACTACTCATGATGTCCACTCCGATGCTTCAAGTGATTGTCGGTGGCCCCGAATGGGGCTGGTTGATCTGAGGCAGGCGCGCCTCAATTTGTTGCGTCTGTGACGTATGTGTCGCTATTTGGTGATCAATCCGTTGTCAAACATCAATCCTTAACGGGCCGTCCGGCGAATGAGCGGCTCGGCCAGGCAAGGAGGTGTGGGTGCCGAATACCGTGTCACCTGATGCGACCTGCGTGTACTCGCGGATGAGGCCGCCGAGTCGATCTTGCAGTAGGACACGAACGTTGCCCGTGGAGCCAGGTCGTCTCCCCTGTCCGGAGGCGTCTGGGCCAGGCCGTGGTGCGGCCGGTGCGTGTTGTAGTGATCGACGAATTCGATGAGGACTCGCTGTAGATGGCGGTGTCCGGCGATGAGCAGTCGGTCGGTGCATTCGCGCCGGACACTGCCGACCCCATGCTCGGCTATCGCGTTGGCCCACGGCGCCCGCACCGGCGTGCTGATGACCCGGACACCGGCCGAGGCGAACACCGCATCGAACGCCGCCGTGAACCTGGCGTCCCGATTTCGCACTTCGCCCAGGTCAGTGGCTTCAAGATCAACCCATGGCCGGTTTTGGCCGTATTCGGGACCTTGCCGGCTAACTCGCGACACGCGGGCAACGGTTCGTGATCTGGACTGTTGTGTCCAGGATCATGCGGTGCGCGGCCGTAACTCGCTCCCTACATTTGCTGACGCGCAGTTCGCGGGCGCGTTCGGAGCCGAGGGTAAGCCTGGCTGGTCTCCGGGCCGGCTGGCGTTGATCACCGTGCTGCAGCGGGTGGAGAACCTGACCGACCGCCAGGCCGCCGAGGCCGTCCGCGCCGACCTGTCCTGGAAGTACGCGTTCGTGCGCCACGAGGCGCCACCGTTCCGGATGGGGGTGGAAGACCCCCGTCTCCGGATTGTCGCAGCAGTTCGGTGAAGCTGAGGGCAGCTCGATCGTGGAGACGCACGGGAGAGTGGCAAGCGGCCCTGACAACGACGGGACGCACCGGGACTGCCAGACGGTGCGGGTCCGGCAAGCGAGATGAGATGCCGTACGCGAGGAACCAGCGTCTGAAGCTCCGTAACATTTCCACCGGCTCGAATCTGGCGGATCTGGGCCGGGATGCAGTGCACGCCGCCGGAAGCTCGGCGGCGACTTCGAAGCCGGTTAAGTGCGACGGTGAGGAGGCCACGCCGAAGGTCTGCGGCGTAGGTGTGGCGATGCTGCCGGGGTACAGCTGGGCGGCGTGCTCGTCGACCGGGTGGTGGTGAACGTGGGAAGCGGTCTGGTGCCGCCCACCCTGTCCGGCGGCCAGCCGGATGGAGGGCAGGCACGTCGTCGGCTGACGGCATCAGGCCGTGGCGGAGTCCTCGTAGTAGTCCGAGCGCGCGAAAGGCGCGTACACGGCGAAGGGGGACAGCAGATCAGCAGCCGAAGAACTGGAAGGCCGGGAGGTCGCCGGTGAATACCGACGAACTGGAGTACGCCTTACTCAAGGCGGAGCGCCGGGTACTGGAGATCCAGACCAAGCTGCACCGTTGGGCCCGCAAGGTCCCTCAACGCAGGTTCGATGACCTGTTCAACCTCGTCGCCGATCCCGCGTTCTTGCTGATGGCGTGGACGCGGGTGCGGGGTAACAAGGGAGCCAGGACCGCCGGGGTAGACGGTGAGACCGCCTACTACGTGGAAACGGTGCGGGGCGTCGAGGTTTTCCTCGGTGAACTGCGGTCGCAGATCAAGGACCGTAGTTTCCGCCCGTTGCCGGTCCGGGAGCGGATGATCCCCAAGGCGAATGGCAAGTTGCGTCGCCTGGGGATCGCCACGATCCGTGACCGGGTGGTGCAGGCATCTCTGAAGCTGGTGCTGGAGCCGATCTTTGAGGCGGATTTCCTGCCGTGCTCCTACGGGTTCCGCCCCAACCGTCGGGTTCATGACGCAATAGCCGAGGTGCACCTCCTGGCCTCCCACTCCTATGAGTGGATCGTGGAGGGCGACATCACGGCCTGTTTCGACGAGATCTCACATTCGGCCCTATTGGACCGGGTGCGCGCTCGCGTCGGTGACAGACGCGTCTTGACCTTGGTGAAGGCGTTCCTCAAGGCTGGGATCCTCGGGGAGGATCGGGAGCTGCGAGAGAACAACACCGGCACCCCGCAAGGATCGATCTTGTCCCCGTTGCTCAGCAATGTGGCCCTGTCGGTGCTGGACGAACACATCGCCCGAGCACCAGGAGGACCAGCGAGCACCGCGTGGCAGCGTCGCAAACGCCGACGAGCCGGGCAGCCGAACTATCGGCTGATACGTTTCGCCGACGATTGGTGCCTGATGATCTCGGGCACGCGTGACGACGCCGAGGTGCTGCGGGAGGAGATCGCCGGGGTCTTGGCCCCGATGGGTTTGCGCCTGTCGTCGGACAAGACCCTGATCACCCATATCGACGTGGGCCTCGATTTTCTCGGGTGGCGCATCCAGCGTCATCGCAAGCGAGGCACTGATCGGTACTACGTCTACACCTATCCCTCTCGCAAGGCCGTCAAGGCCGTGATGGGCAAGGTGCGGGCGCAGTGCCGCAAAACAGGCACCGGAGTGCCACTGGATGCCCTGCTCATCTCGCTGAACAGGATGCTGCGGGGCTGGTGCGCCTTCTTCCGGCCCGGCGTCTCCAGCGCCACCTTCCAGTACTTGAGCTCCTACGTCTGGGGCCAGGTCATCAGGTGGTTACGCCGGAAACACCGCCGGATCACCTGGAAGGAGCTGCGCCGCCGCTATTGTGCAGGCCGGTGGTGGCCGGTCGGCGAGGAACGGGAGCTGTTCAACCCGGCGAAGGTGAGCACCACGCGCTACCGCTACCGAGGTTCCGCCATCCCTTCCCCCTGGCCGGCCTGAGATGAAGACAACGCGCAGCACAGCGGGGTCTGTGGAGCGCCCGGTGCCTTGAGAGGGGCACGCCGGGTGCGGGAAGCGGTCCGGGGAAACGGCCCGACTGAAAAGTCGGGACCGCGCCCCGGGCCGACTTCACGGTCTGGAGTTGGACGATCCCGGGTTCGACGCCGGCGTGCTCAGCGAGTTCCGGTCCCGCGTGGTGGCCCATGGGCTGGAGGAACTGGCTTTGGACCTGCTGGTGAGCGCGCTCATCGACAAGGGCATGCTCAAGGCGGGCGGCAAGCAGCGCACCGACTCCACCCATGTGATCAGCGCGGTGCGGGATCCGAACCGGCTGGAGCTGGCCGGAGAGTGCGTGCGGGCGGCGCTGGAGGCGCTGTCGGCCGCCGCACCGCACTGGGTGCAGCAGGTGTTTGACCTGCCCGGATGGGCTGAGCGCTACCGGTCTCGGATTGATTCGTGGCGGTTGCCGACCTCCGAGACCAAGCGCGAGGACCTGGCCCGCGCCTATGGTAGCGACGGGTACGTGCTGGTCGCGGCGGTCTACGCGCCGTTTTCCCCGGCCTGGCTGCGGCAGTTGCCCGCCGTTGACACGCTGCGGGTCATGCTGATCCAGAACTATGTGCGGACCACCGACAAGACCGGGCGGGAGGTGGTCAAGCGGCGGCGGCCCCTCGAAGACGGCGGAGAGGGACTGCCGCCGGGCAGATGGCGTCTGACCTCCCCGTATGACACCGATGCCCGCTGGGCGGCCAAACGTGGCGACCACGGACGCCGCCGTGCCCGACGTGGCGATGACCGAGAAGGTCCATCAGGGGCTGCAACAACGCGGGCTGCTGCCGCGCGAGCATTATGTCGACTCCGGCTACGACGTCGTAGAGGTCGATCACCGGCTGGTGGCGGGCGAGGTAGGCTGCGGTCTCCTTCACGATCTGGGCCTTGTCGGCGCCGGTGATGTTCAACTCGTCGGGTACGGTCGTGCCGGCCTGGAACCGGACCTCGGCTTCCTCGGCACCGGGATGAGTGGTCGTTGAGGTGTGCGCCGGCCTGCGAGCCGGCTCGGCCGGTAGCCGCAGGACACGCGGATGGCGTCGATCACCATCGTCGGCACACCCGCGTGATCTGCTCCGGCTGGCGCGTGGAGAAACCACGCGTCCACGCCGCGCACGTCCTCTTCCTCCACGCCGGCCAAGATCACGGTATTCGGTCACGTAGCCCCACATGCCCGGAAGGCGCGCCTTGACAGCGTAGGGGTGGGGAGCCACCATGGGAATCATGGAAACTAAATCAGTTTCTAAAGTTTCCGAGGGTGACGGGCAGCGTGCTGACGTGATCGTGGAGGCGGCCGGCCGGCTGTTCTTCGCGCCGGGGTTCGCGCGGGTGAGCATGGACGATCTCGCTCGTGAGCTCGGGATGAGCAAGAAGACGATCTACCGTCATTTCCCGGACAGGCGCAGCCTGCTGGCCGCGGCGCTGGATCGGCAGTTCGCGGCGGTGGAGCGCACGCTGGTGGCGGCGGCCGAGGACGCAGAAGGGCAGCCGTTCGGTGTGCGGGTACAGCGGTTCCTGATCGCGGCAGGCAGTGAGCTCGGGCGGATCGGCGCGGCTCAGCTCGCGACGGGGCGGGGCGGGGCGATGCTGCGCCAGTACGTGGAGCAGCGTGTGGACGCGGTGGTCTACCGGCGGCTCGACGAGCTGTTCCGGGACGGGCACCGGCGGGGACTGCTGCCGGCGCCGCCTGAGCTGCTGAGTGAGATCACCCGCGGCGCGTTGGAGCGGCTGCTCACCTCGCAGTTGCCGCGCGAACTCGACTGGACCTCGGCCGATCTGCTGCGGGCGACCGTCGACACCGTGCTCTACGGGGCGATCCGCTCAGCACACCCCGGCATCGACGATGAACAACTCCGGGCGGTCATGCCGACGGCCCGCGATGATGAGCAGGAGGTGGGCCCGTGACTGGGGCAACCGGCAGGGTGGCATTGGTGACAGGGGCCAGCAGCGGAATCGGTGCGGCCACCGCGCGCCTTCTGGCCGCGCGAGGGATGCGCGTGGTGGTCAACTACCTCCGCAGCGGCACGGCAGCCGAGGAGGTCGTGGCCGGCATCGAGGCCGCAGGCGGCCAGGCCATGGCCGTGCAGGCCGACGTGCGCGAGGCAGCGGCGGTCGAGAGCATGATCGAGCAGGTCCAGGCGGCATGGGGCGGCATCGATGTGCTCGTGCACAACGCGCTCATCCCGTATGTGATCAAGCCGTTCCAGGACATGACGTGGGAAGAACTGGGCGGCAAACTCGACGACGAGATGCGTGCGGCGTTCGCGGTCGCCAAAGCCGTCCTGCCCGCCATGACCGAACAGGGCCGGGGACGCATCATCTATCTCGGTACCGGCCTCAGCCGCCGGCCCCGGGAGGGCATGATCGCACTGGGCACGGCCAAGGCCGCACTGGCGCAGTTCGCCCGGTACCTCGCCCAGGAACTGGGCCCGCGGGGCATCACGGTCAACGTCGTCGAGCCCGGCCCGGTGGAGGACACCCGCATGGCGGATGTGTTCGACGAGGAGCACAAGCAGCGGCAGGTGGCCGCTACCCCCCTGGGTCGCCTGGCACACCCGGGCGACGTCGCCCAAGCGGTCGCCTTCTACGCCAGCGAGGACAACGCCTTCATGACCGGCACCACGGCCGCGGTCAACGGCGGGATGTCCCTGTACTGACGCCCCGCTGTCCTCCGCACACGGGGCCATGCCGTCCCGGTCCGGCCGACGGCCGGACCGCATCCGGCACACCGTCACCTCAGCACCATGGGCCGCAGCAGCCGGGCCCGCGGCACGCGCGGGCGTATGGCGGTGACACGATCAAGGGGGGACGTTCATGTACACGATCGATCTCGCCTACGTCGGGCGGGGCCTGCACGAGGAACTGGTCGCCTACATCGCCGACCAGCAGGGCTACTACGCCGACGAGGGCGTCCACGTCGCGCTGCGCGACGGCTGCTCCTGGGACGAGGAACGGCTGCGCCACGGCGCCACCATCGGGCTCGGCCGGGCACTGCTGTCCCGACTGGCCGATGGCATCCCCTGGGTCGCACTCAATGTCAACACCCACCGCCCGCTGTTCTGGTTCCTCGCCCGCCCCGGCCTGACCTCCCTCATCCACCCGGACCCTCTCTGTCAGACGAGCGCATCGCCCGCCCAGCGGGCGCGGGGGCTGGGCGTGGTGCAGGGCGGACGACGCCCTCGCTCCGATCATCGGCGAGGCCGGGTGGGTCCAGGTCAAGTCGTCCGGGTGGGGCCGTTCCAAGCCGTCATAACCATCCAGCCACTCCTCCACCGAAGCCACCGTCCGGTAGGACTCGTCCACCACGGTCCAGGTACGACGACCATCAGGAGGCTGGACAGCAAGTGGATAGGCCACGCGCCTCGTTCCCGCTCGTCGAAGAACACCCGCTGACAGCGGGGTTCCGGTAATAGTCGCCACATATCCAACGGATATCGCTGACCAGCGTCAACGTGGAGCACCCGGGCAAGGTCAGCGGCATCCTCGGCCCGGCCCGCCGCATCTACCAACCGGCACACCAGCCCTGCGGGCCCTCGCATCAGAGCAGGTCAGGAGCATATCCGTTGGATTTTCCGCGATTACTACCGGGACCCCTGGTAACGAGTCCGACGGATCTGGGTGGCCCGGACAGCTTGGGAGATCGTTTCTTCCACCCCTGCCCGGACGGCATAGCGGCCCTTTCATTCCTGGGTCTGCTGGTCGTATCGGCGCTGCTCCAGCACCTGTTGCAGAGGCTGGGGCAGCAGGGGGGCAGATCTGGTGGAGACCGCTAATAGTACTTCGTTAGATTGTCGATCACCTAGCGTGATCATTTTGAGAAGTCACTTCGGGATCATGTTGTCGTGACACCTGACGAGATGGCGCCGGTGCGCCCGCGGCTTGAGAAGTTTGCAGATCAGATGCTGCGGAGGGTGCTTCGTCGCCGTGATCAACTCGCCACCGGCGAGTTGTATCTGCGGGGGCTGATGCTGGACGGGCGGCGCAAGTCGATGGATCCGATGGCGGAGCGTCTGGGAGTTGACACCCAGCGGTTACAGCAATTCATGGCCGACTCGACCTGGGACTACGAACCGGTCCGGGAAAACCTCACACATTGGGCGCTGGAACGGATCGGTCCGCAGGCGGTCGTCATCGACGATGTCGGCTTCCCCAAGGACGGCCCGAATTCTCCGGGAGTGGCCCGGATGTATTCCGGGACGCTGGGGGCTTGTTCGTGAATAACTGTCAGAGTTGATCTGCGGGACCGGGTCGACGGTGAGACGCTGGAGCATGACCGCCTCTTCGAAGGAAGATGTACCCGCAGCCGAGCTGCGGGCCAAGTTCGAGCAGATCCTGCCGCACCTTGACGAGCGGTGCCGTCGCCTCTACCTGGCCAGCGAGGCCGCCGTGCTCGGCCATGGCGGGATTGCCCTGGTGGCCGCAGCCTCCGGCATCAGTACCGCCACCATCGCGCGTGGCATCATCGAGCTGGAGACGCACCCCGCGCCGACCCGCCGCATCCGGGCCTCGGGCGCCGGGCGCAAACCGCTGACAGTCACCGACCCCGGCCTGCTACCGGCCCTTGAGTCACTGATCGAGCCGCACACTCGCGGCGACCCCGTCTCCCCACTGCGCTGGACCACGCTGTCGCTGCGCAGCCTGGCCCATGCCCTTTCCGCGCAGAAGCATCCGATCGGTGCCACAACCGTCGGCCACCTGCTGCACGGCCTGGGCTACAGCCTGCAGGGCACGGCCAAGACCACCGAAGGCACCCGGCATCCGGATCGCGACGCCCAGTTTGCCCATCTCAACGCCACCGCCGCCGCCTTCCTCGACGACGACCAGCCGGTGATCAGCATCGACACCAAAGCCAAAGAGTGGCTCGGCAACCGCGACCGGCCTGGACGTACCTGGCAACCGGGAAAGAACCCGATCAAGGTGGACAGCCACACCCTCGTCACCAGCGACCAGCCAGTGGCCATCCCCTACGGAATCTACGACCTCGCCACCAACAGCGGCTGGGTCAACGTCGGAACCGATCACGACACCGCCGAGTTCGCGGTGGAGTCCGTCCGCCGCTGGTGGCGACGCCGCGGTTGTCTCGACCACCCGCACGCCACCCGGCTGTTGATCACCGCGGACGCCGGTGGCTCCAACAACCCCCGCTACTGGACATGGAAGAAGCAACTACACGACTTCGCCCGCGAGAGCGGCCTTGAGATCACGGTCTGCCACTTTCCTCCCGGCACTTCGAAGTGGAACAAGATCGAGCACCGGATGTTCTGCCACATCACCGCCAACTGGCGTGGCCGCCCGCTGACCAGCTACCAGGTCGTCATCGAGACGATCGCCGCGACGACAACAGAGGCCGGACTGAGAGTCAGCGCCGAACTGGACACCGGCAACTACCCACTGGGCACCGCCGTCACGCCCGCCGAGTTCCATGCCCTGCCGATCACACCCGATGCATTCCACGGCGACTGGAACTACACCCTGGCCCCCACCCCTCCCAGACTTTCCGAAGAAGCCGAGACCAACCAACCGATCGATCCGGACGTGACCTGGATGCTCACCGATCCGGCCCTGACCGGCATGCCGCGCTCGGACTTCGCCCGCCTGGTGCAGATCTCGGAGCCCTACTGGGACGCGCTGGCAGAGGCGGCCTTTCAACGCCGTTTCCACCGCCCGCGCCGCTACCTCCATCCGCAGACCAGCAGCCTAGATCACTTCCACCGGCTCCTGACCGCTTTACTCCGTCGCCGCAAGGCCGCGACCAGCACCCTCCTAGCCCGCCTGCTGGGCGTCACCCGCACCAACCTGTCCAACCAGTTCCAAGATGGCCACCGGATCCTCGACCTGCACAAAATCTCCGTCACGCCGATCCCCGGATCGCCCGCACGTACGCTCGAGCAACTGCAAGATCGTATTACGTCCGCCGATGACTGCCCCGCAGATCAACTCTGACAGTTATTCACGAACAAGCCCTGGGCAAGACCGGAAACTGCCAGATCGGCGTCAGCGCACATCTGGTCACCGACCATGCCTCGTCCGCGGTCAATTGGCGGCTGTTCATCCCCGAGTCGTGGGACCCGGCCAAGATCGAGGATCCGGTTCAGGCGGAAACGGTCCACAAGCGCCGCGACCGGTGCAAGATCCCTCAGGACGTCGGTCACCAGGAGAAGTGGCGACTGGCGTTAAACATGATCGACCAGATGTACGACGAGTGGGGAGTCGGCACCGATCTTCCGGTGGTCTTTGACTCCGGTTATGGCGATTGCACCGCTTTCCGGCTGGGACTGGAGGACCGCGGCCTGTCTTACGTGGCGGCCGTCTCCGATGATCTGTCGGCCTATCCCGGAGATGCGGTGCCTGAACTGCCGGAGTACAGCGGCAAGGGGCGCCCGCCGAGACCACGCTATCCAGGCAAGCCATCGAATCTGCGCAATCTCGCATTGGCGGCAGGGCGGGCGAATCTGCGGCGGGTGACCTGGCGGCAAGGCACAAGGAAGACCAGCGGTAATCCGGGCGCGAAAATGCGATCACGCTTCATGGCTCTACCGGTTCTCTTGGCCAACAAAGACATCCCCCGCAACCCCGACGGCAGCCTGCCTGCGCGTTTGCTGCTGGTGGAATGGCCGGCAGGCGAATCCGAACCCACCGATTACTGGATCACCAATCTCCCCGCCGAGACTCCGCTGCGCGAACTCGTCCGGCTCGCCAAGATCCGCTGGCGGATCGAGCATGACTACCGGGAGCTCAATACCGGTCTTGGCCTCAAGCATTTTGAGGGGCGGAGCTTCTTCGGCTGGCACCGCCACGTCACCCTGGCCGCATTAGCGCAGGCATTCTGTACCGAACTACGGCTAGACCCAAAAGTCCCTGCGCCGGCCTGACCTTGTATGAGGTTCTCGGCGAACTCCAGGCTTTACTCGCCACCTGGACCGGCGCTTGCCACGTATGCCATCAAATGTACGCGCCCCATAACACTTCGTAACTTAACGAAGTACTACTAATCGAGTAGTCGGTATTCTCTCTGGCGCAAGGCCTCCAGTTACTCTCCGTGGTCGTCGGGGGCGTAGTGGGACCACGGGCTTCCGGCTTCCATGGCCAGTGCGGTGATGTGGACGTGGTGGTAGCCGAGCATCCGGGCGACGACCACGGGCGGGGCCTGGAGAGCGAACTGGCGGATGGCCGCGGTGCGGCCGTGGAGAGCGGGAATCCCCGCCTGACGCAGTCGGTGAGCGAACGCGTCAGGGGTCATGGGCTGTCCGGCCCGGCGGCCGGGAAACAACCAGCGTGCCCCGGGATTGGTGGCGGTGGTCAGGTTCGGCCGCCGGGTGGCGAAGGCGCGCAGCAGGCCGGCGAACGGCTCGGGAACCGGAGCCGGCGGGTCGCCGAGTCTGATGCTCAGCCGTCCCTGTTCTTCGATGAGGTTGTCGAGGGTGAGGCGGGAGATCCGGCTGAGCGATTGGGCGAACATCATGGTCAAGACAATGAGGACTCGGACCATGAGGTCCAGGTCGTTGTCATCGGCGGCCCGGCGCAGCAGCGTCATCCGCGCATGCTGGCTGATGGGCGCCGGGTTCATCGTGTTGCGGGACGGGATGGTCAAGGGCAGCATCAGCCTGGTGGTCATGGCCCAACGCAGGAACCTCTGAGCGGGGCGCCGGGCCCAGAACGCTTCGGCGTGCCAGGCGTCCAGATCGGCCTGAGTGCAGTTCTTGAGGTCGATGCCGCGTTCATCCAGCCAGGCCAGAAAGGTGCGGGCGGCCCGCAGCGGATCCCGGGCGTTCTTGGTGCGGCCGGCTCCCAGCGGTCCGCGAGCCGCCGATGCGCGCAGACCGCGCAGGATGTCCCAGGAGGCGAAGCGCTCCAGCAACTCGTGATGCCCGGGGTCGTCGATCTCGGTGAGCCAGTGCTCCAGCCAGCGCTCGAACAGCATCAGGTGGCGGTCGATGCGGGGCAGGACGCCGTAATGCATGAGCAGGTCACGCAAGTAAGCCACCGCCCGCGGTGGGGATATCTGGTTCAGGCCCTCGTGGGTGAGCGGGACCTGGCCGCGGGCGACAGCCCGCAAAAGCCGCTGAACGCGGTCCCGGCCGGTCCAGGTGAAGATGCTGCGCGGCCGGGTGGCCTGACGCAGCCCGTCATAGAGCGCGATCAGCTCAGGCCGGATGCGTCCGGTGCCGTCGTCGAGGAGCTCGTCGAGACGTTCGGTCAGGACGCAACGTGAGCACACGCCCTTGCGCTGCTTGCGGCCTTCTTGACCGCAGCGGGTGCAGATGTAGTCCCCGGGATGCCGGCGCAGCCGGTGCAAAGCCGTCCCCGGCCATCAGGGGCAAGGCCGGGAACCATGCGCTCGGCTCCGCAGCCCGCGCAGGTGCCGTAGGTCTCCAACGCCCAGGTCTTGCAGGTAACGCAGACCGAGCCTTCCGGCCAGGACGAGGGCGCCCGGGTCAGGATACGTCCGCAGCGGACACAGGGTGGGATGCCTCGCGCGGTCACGACTCGGGCGTGATGCGGGCGCGCTTGGGCCGGATCGGCGCCATGCCGGCCGTGTTCGGGGTCGGCTCGCCGGTGGCCGCCCGGCGCGGGGCGACGTTCTGGGCCCGGGTGGCGATCAACTCGGCCGGGGTGCAGGAGAAGATGTCGCAGAGCGCGGCCAGGACCGGCAGCGACAGCCGTTCGGGGGTCTGGGTGACCAGCCGCCAGACCTGCACCGACGACAGTGTGATGCCGCGCTCGTGCAGGCGCGGTTCCAAGTCGCTGGCGGCGAAGACGCCGTGGGCGGCCATCACTTCACGCAACCGCCATTGGTAGCTGGCCTGGCGCTTCATTACGTGTTCCTCTTCTGCTGGTTGGGGCCGAGGGCGGCGCGGGTGGTCTGTTCCAGGGCCTTGAGCAGGGTGCGGATGCGAAAGTCGGAGGAGACGCAGGTGTAGAGGGCGGTGGTGGAGGCGTGCTCGTGGCCGACCTGCTCTTGGACGAACCGGGCGTCCCAGCCGTCCTCGATGAGGTGGGTGACATACGAACGGCGAAAGGAGTGAAAGTCCAAGCCGCCATCGAGCCCCAGCGCATCGCGGTAGGTGGCGAACCGGGTGTTCATCTGGGTGAATCCGATGCGCGGGCCGCGCTCGGAAGGCCACATCGCCGGCGAGTCGGCGTGGGTGAAGGCCGGGCGAACCTCTTCGGTCCACTGCTGCAGTACCTCGACGATCCAGTCCATCCCGCCGACGCCGGCACGCGGGCCGACGGTCAGCACACCGCGGCGGCGCGGTGGTGCGCCTTTCTTGGCCTTGCCGTGGCGGACCTGGCAGACGCCGAAGTCACCGAAGGCCGGGGCGTGGGGGTTGCGGCTGAAGTCGACCACGTCCAGCATGCGGGTCTCGTTGCGGCGCAGCCCGAAAGCGTAGGCGGTCTTGAACAGCACCGCGTCGCGGAACGCAGGTAGCCAGCCCTTGCGTCCGCCTCCGCGCACCTGGTGGACCTGCTCATCAGCGTGGTCGAAGAACGCCAGCAACTCGGCGCGGGTGAAGGCGCGCTTGGCCGGGTCGCACTCGGCTTCTTGCAGGTGGAGGGCGGTGTTCCACTCGTGGGTAATCTGGATCGGGTGGGTGCCGAAGCGGCTGTGGCATTCGGCGGCCCAGCCGTAGGCCGGATCGATGAGATAGGCACATAAGGACCGCACGGCTTCGGCGTAGCCGCGCAAGGTCGAGCGCTTCAGGTGACGCAGCGCCCGCAGGTCGGCGAGCCACTCGTCGAGCATGTGCGCTGACCAGGCCCAGGGAAAGGCGTCAGCGTGACGGGTGAACGCCTTCACCGCTTTCTCCCGGCCCTCGATGGTGGAGAAGGCCAGGTTGCGGGCGAGCTGCTGGTTGCGCCAGCCGTCCAGCATCGCGGTGAACACCTGCTCTTCGGGGCGCAGCAGGGGCAGGTCGGCCACCAGGTGCAGGCCTGCCGACCCGGGCGCTGGTACGTCTCGGCTCATCTGCCATCACGCTCCGTCACTTACATTAGGTGAAGGAATCCTTCATCGGATGAAACGGTAGCGTGAATGCCCAGGCGAGAAGGGCCTTTCGGGAATCCCTGTGCTCGGTATGCTCGTCATCGCCACCCGGCCCTGGGACGGGATTGCCTGGCTGGCGGGAGCTTTGAGCGGGCGTGCTGACCAGTCGGAGACTTCATCAGCTGCAATAGCGATCGCTTACCAAGTAAGCCAGAAAGGGGCACGCCGCAGGTCGGGGCTGACGACGGTGGGGCGGCCGCCGACGCGGGCGCGGGCGGCGGCCAGGCCCTCGCGGGTGCCGGCGACGATCAGCTCGCGGATGAACTCGGACAGCGCGGCGAAGACATGGAACACCAGCCGGCCGCCGGGGTGGTGGTGTCCAGGTTCTCGTGCAGGCTGGTGAAGCCGATCTGGCGGCGGCGCAGCTCGCCGGCCATGGTGATCAGGTCTTGCAGGGACCGGCCGTAGCGGGCGAGTGAGGGGACGACCAGCGTGTCGCCGGCGGTCAGGAAGGCGTGGCAGGCGGCGAGCTCTGGCCGGTCGGCGGTCTTGCCGGACTTCTTGTCCGCGAAGACGCGCCGGCACCGCAAGGATCGGAGCCGGGCTGCGGTGGGGTGAAGTGCTCACCGCAGCGGCCGAGCACGGCCTCGCGCCCCTGTGCGGCTCCTCCGGCCACGTCGGGGTGATGGGCTATCTGACCGGCGGCGGGCTCCCGCTGGCCTGCCGCACGTACGGCTTCTCCGCCGACTACGTCCGCTCGCTCGACATCGTCACCGCCGATGGCCTGCTCCGCACCGTCTCGCCAACCCCGGAGCCCGACCTGTTCTGGGCGGTGCGGGGTGGCAAGAGCAACTTCGGTGTCGTGGTCGCGGCCGAGATCGACGAGCTGCCCTGGTGGCTCACCCGCGGCGAGGCCGAACAGGAGCGCGGAACCGCCCTACGCGAGCAGACCCTCGGCTCGGCACCCGCGATCTGGACGTTCATCCTGCTCATCGCCCTGACGATCCCGCTGCTCATCGCGGGCTGACCTGCCCGATGCGATCATTGCGAGGCCATGCTCATGCGCACGTCCTTCAACGTCGCGGCGAACCGGGTGCCGTGTGCCTGCGCGGCGACATGACAGGCGTCGGCGAAGGTATCGACGTCGCGCAGTTCTGGCAGGAGGGCCAGGCTCAGCCCGGCCTGGCGCAGGCGCCGGAGCTGGGCCGCTCCGGTGCCCGGTTGTGACATGGGCACTCCGAGCAGTAGCGCCGGGTCGGGGCGGCGCAGGCCGAGGAGCCAGAAGCCGCCGTCCGCGGCGGGGCCGTACACCGCGTCATGCCCGGTCAGCGCGTCGGCGGCGGCTTCGAGCAGGGACGGGGTGAGCTGAGGGGTGTCCATGCCGATGAGCACGATGGGCAGCCCGTGTAGAAGGTGCGCGTCGGTGAGGGCCGCCGCGAGCCGCTCGTCCAACCCCCGCCCGCGTTGCGGGATCACCGTGAAACCGGGCGGCAGCCAGGGGCCCGGCAGCCCTTGAAGGGCGAGGACCGGGTTTGGCAGGCGGGTCAGCGCCACGGTGTCCAGGGTGTCCTCCAGGGCGGCGGCCGCGAGCCGGGCGGCCTGTTCTCCGGTGCACGGCGGGCAGAGCCGGGTCTTGACCTGGCCGGGGGCCGGTGCCTTGGCGATGACAAGGATCTGCGTCACGCCGTTTCCCGCATGACCCGCCGCATGTCGCCGATGGCGCGTACGGTACCCCGTACCGTGCCGGTGACCTTGGAGCGGCCCGTGCGCGGGAGGTAGTCCACCTCGGCCTCGGCGATCCGCCAACCGGCCGCGGCGGCGCGCAGCACCATCTCCAACGGGTACCCGAACCTGCGGTCACGCAGTCCCAGGGCGAGGAGTCCTGTGCGGGGTGCCGCGCGCATCGGGCCGAGGTCGTGCAAGGCGGCTCCGGTGCGCCGGCGCAGCCGGTGGGCCAGCAGGGCGTTGGCGGCACGCGCGTGCGGCGGCCAGGATCCCACCGACCGGGTGATCCGCCGGCCGAGCACCAGGTCGCTTTCCCCATCCCGCACCGGCCCGACCACGCGCGGTAGCTGTCGCGGGTCGAGAGAAGCGTCGGCGTCCATGAAGGCGACGATGTCCGATGTCGCAGCCAGCAACCCGGCGTGGCAGGCGGCTCCGAAGCCGCGCTGCCGCTCCACGAGCACCCGGGCCCCCAACCCGGTGGCGACCTTCACCGAATCGTCCGCCGACCCGTTGTCCACCACGATGGGCCGGTAGCCGACCGGCATGCGTTCCAGCACCCAGGGGAGGGCGGCCTCCTCGTCCAGGCACGGCAGCACCACATCGATCTCCATGGAACCGACGCTAAGACAGCGAACGCCTGATGATTCTTACGGAGTGGTGACGCCGCCTTCAAAATAAGCCCAGTTCAGACCTACTGTTGCGGAGTGGAGGAAAGATCGGGTCGGCGGACGGCAGGCACACGGCAGGCCCACCCGCGCGAGGCCGCAGACGGCCGCTGGACGCGCACGGCGCTCGCGTGGTCGGGGGCGCTGATCGCCGCCTGCTTCGCGCTCGGCGCGGTGCTGCACGGGCTGGGCATACTGCGGATCGATCACCTGCCGCCGCTGCACGCCCGTTTCCGGGTGCTCACGGCCACGCTGCTGCCGGCGGTGGTCTTCGCGGCCGTCGCGGTGCGGGTCCTTCCTGGCCTGGTCAGGCGGCGCGGATTCGGGCAGGCGTCGCTCGTCGCCTACGGCTTCGCGCTGGCCTGGACGATCGTGCTCGCGATGTCGGCCGCCGGCGGCCTGGCCGCGCCGTTCACTCACCCCCAGGAGTACCTGGCGGTGCTGCCCGCGGTGGGCCACGATCCGCTCGGCTGGCTGGCGACCTTCACCCTGCGACTGCCGGAGTATCCGACGCACGTGCGCGGGCATCCGCCGCTCCCGGTGCTGGTGGTGTGGGCGCTGGCCGCGGCGGGGCTGAGCGGGCCGTTGTGGGCGGCGATACTGGTGATCCTCGTTGGCTGTTCGGCCACGGTGGCGATCGGGCTGACCGTGCGCAGCCTGGCCGGGGAGGACACGGCCCGTCGTGCGCTGCCGTACCTCGCCCTCACCCCGGTCTCGGTCTGGATCGCCACCACGATGGACGCCTTGTTCGCGGGCGTCGGCGCGTGGGGCGTCGCGCTCTTGGTGCTCGGCCGGAGCACCACGGTCAGGACGTGGTCGGCGGCGGGGGCGGGGGTGCTGCTGGGCGCACTGCCGTACCTCAGCTACGGACTGGTCCCTTACCTGGTCATCCCGGTGACCGTCGCCGTGCTGGTCCGGCCGCCTCGCCCAGCGGTGTTCGCAGCGCTGGCCGGGGCGGTGGCGGTGGCAGGTTCGTTCTCGGCGGCAGGCTTCTCCTGGCTCGCCGGGGTGGCGGCCACCCACGCGGAGTGGGCCGCCGACCCGGGCGCCGCCCGCCCCTACCTGTACTTCCTCGTGGCCAACCTCGCCGTCCTCGCCCTGACCACCGGCCCGGCCACCGTCGCAGGCCTCGTTCACGAGGCACGCGACCTCACCGACCTCACCGACCGCCGCGTGGCCGCCGTGGTGGCCGCGGCTCTGGTGGCGGTGCTGGCGCTGGACGTCAGCGGGGTGACCCGGGGGGAAGTGGAGCGCATCTGGGTCCCCTTCGCCGTATGGATCGGCCTGGGGGCGGCGTACGCGCCCGGGCGCCGCATGCTCGCCGCGCAGGCGGTCACCGGCTTGCTGCTGCAAGGGCTGGTCGCCTCTCCCTGGTGAGCGGCGGTCAAGCGAGAGGGGCGCCGGCGAACTCCTTTACGCCCTCGGCGAAGGCGATGCGCGCCCGAAAGCCGAGATCCTCGGCGGCCCGGCCGGGTGAGGCCACGATGTGCCGCACGTCGCCGAGCCGGTAGTCGCCGGTGACCACCGGATCCGGGCCGCCCCGCTCGGCAGCGAGCGCGGCGGCCATCTCGCCCACCGTGTGCGGCTCGCCGCTGGCGACGTTGTACGCGGCCAGGGCACCCGCCGCGCCGCCGGACAGGGCGGCGAGGTTCGCCCGGGCGACGTCGCGGACGTGCACGAAGTCACGCCGCTGCCCACCGTCCTCGAACACCCTCGGCGCGCGCCCGGCCTCCAGCGCGGACCGGAAGATCGCGGCCACGCCGGAGTACGGGGTGCCCCTGGGCATCTTCGGCCCGTACACGTTGTGGTAGCGCAACGCGACCGCCGTGCCGCCGGTCTCCCTCGCCCAGTTGGCTGCCAGATGCTCTTGGGTGAGCTTTGTGGTGGCGTAGGCATTGCGCGGGTCGAGCGAGGCGTCCTCGCCGATCGTGGCGGAGGCCATCGGGGAGCCGCACCGGGGGCAGCGCGGTTCGAACAGCCCCCGCGCCAGGTCGCCGGCGACACGCGGGCCCGGCCGCACCCGCCCGTGCCGGGGGCAGTCGTAGGCGCCCTCCCCGTAGACGACCATGGACGACGCCAGCACCAGCCGGCTCACGCCATGCCTGGCCATCGCCGCCAGCAGGACGGCGGTGCCATAGGCGTTGACCGAGGTGTAGTCCGGCAGATCGGCGACGTCCACGCCTAGCCCGACCTTGGCCGCCTGGTGCACCACGGCCTCCACGCCGGGGAGCATCCGGTCCAAGACGGCGCCGTCGCGCACGTCTTCCCCGTTCCTCAGGTCGAGACCCGCCACGTCATGCCCCGCCTCTTCCAGTGCTTCGACGACGTGACTTCCGACGAACCCGGCCGAGCCGGTCACAAGTACCCTCACCCGGCTGACGGTAGGCCGCATCCCACCGACCGGGGCGGAATGCTCCATGAGTGTTCGAAGGCCGTAAGAATTCTTGGCCGATACCGGCGCCGGCTTTTCCCGGACCATGACGGCGGCTTGGCGGCATCGACGCGTGATTCGTCGAGGGACGTCCGGGCGACCCGCTCTCTGCGCGACCGATAAGAGGTCCTTTGCCGAGCGGCCATCGTATCCGGAGCGAATCGGGAAGTGGCGAAGCCTTTGAGAGCGGCGTTCACGGTAAGGCTATAGGCGGAGGTGATCGATGTCGGACGAGCCGCGAGGGAGTAGTCCGAGGAAGAGCAGGCCGCGACGGGTGCGGGCGTTGCTGCGGGGCGAGGAACGGCCGCCGGGCCCGTTCCGGCCGGAGTTCTGGCGCAGCCCGCTGCGTGGGCCGTGGCTGACCTCGGTGTTCGGGCTGGTGCTGCTGGTCGGGCTCCCGATCGTGGCGGTCACGGGCCTGGTGTCGTATGCGGCCTACAATCCCCGGCTGCCGGGCAACGACCTCACCCCGGAGAGCGGGCTGCTGCGTTTCTATCTCTTCGACTGGCCGGTCCGTCCGGTCTGGATCTACCGCGTCACCCAGGGAATTCACGTCATCCTCGGGCTGACGCTGGTGCCGGTACTACTGGCCAAGCTGTGGTCGGTGATTCCCAAGCTGTTCGCCTGGCCCCCGGCCCTGTCCCCGGCGCAGGCGCTGGAGCGGGCGAGCCTGCTGCTGCTGGTCGGCGGCGCCGTCTTCGAGTTCGTCACCGGCATATTCAACATCCAGCTCTTCTACATCTTCCCGTTCTCCTTCTACTCGGGACACCTCTACGGCGCGTGGATCTTCCTCGCCGCGCTCACGGTCCACGTCGCCATCAAACTGCCCCGGCTGGTCACCGCCCTTCGATCGCGGAGTTTCCGCCAGGAACTGCGCACTCGCCTCCAGGACACGCGCCCGGAGCCGCCCGATCCCGACGGCCTGGTCGCCGCCGCCCCCGCGCCGCCGACGATGTCACGCCGCGGGCTGCTGACGTTCGTCGGCGGGGGCTCGCTGGCCGTGCTCGGCCTGTCAGTGGGGCAGACGATGGACGGCCTCCCGCGTCGTACGGCGCTGCTGGCCCCGCACGGGCGCGAATACGGCCCCGGGCCCAACGACTTCCAGGTGAATAAGACGGCGGCGAGCGTGGGCATCGTTCCCGCCGAGACCGGCCCGGGCTGGCGCCTGACGCTCGCCGGTGCCCGTCAGATGCGGCTGACACGTGAGGAACTGCTGGCCATGCCGCTGCACACCTACCGGCTGCCGATCGCCTGCGTCGAGGGCTGGTCGACCGAACAGGCATGGACCGGCGTCCGGCTGGCCGACCTGGCGCGGTTGTGCGGGGCGAAGGGGGACATCGGCGTCTACGTACGATCTTTGCAGAAAGGCGGCGTTTTCAGCCACGCGTCGCTGAGCGCCCCGCAGACGGCCGACCCCCGGTCCCTGCTCGCTCTGCGGGTCAACGGCGCCGATCTTTCGCTGGACCACGGATTCCCCGCCCGGATCATCGTGCCCGGCGCCCCCGGCGTGCACAACACCAAATGGGTGCGCGAGCTCGACTTCCGGCCGGCCTCGTGAGCCGCCGGGGCCAAGGCGCGCTTCGGCGGCTGAGCGCGCGCTACGGCGCCGGCCTACGGCACCTGCTCGCGCTCCTCGCCTGCTTCGTGGTGGCCTTGTACGTCCTTACCCGCATAATCATCGCCGGCATCCTTCCGGGATTCGTGCTCTGGTTCCTCGGAGCCGTGATCGTGCATGACTTCGTGGTGCTGCCCCTCTATTCCGCGGCTGATGAGGCCTTCCGGCGCTACGTGCGCGTCAGCGACCGGGGGCGGTGGCCGTCACCTCTCAACCATGTACGCATACCGGCGGGGCTCTCGGGGTTGCTATTGCTCATCTGGTTTCCTCTCATCCTGCGCGCTTCCGAGCACAACTACCGGGAGGCGGTAGGCCTGAGCACCGCCCCCTACCTCGGCAGATGGTTACTGGTCACCCTCGTGTTCTTCGCCGTGTCGGCGCTCGTCTACGCCGTACAGCGCACCGCCTCAAACCGCGCGGCGGGAAGGGCGACCCCTCGAACACCCGGGTGACCAGCGATCACGTGGCGGTCTCACGCCGCCGGTCGGCTGACGATGATCGCGTCCGGTCCCGGGCAATCTGCTCGGCCTTTTGAACAACGGGAATTCGCGTGATCGGCGCCTTCTACGAGGACTCCCTGAGCGGACGCAGCGTAACCATTGAATACGCCGACGGCCGTGTCCGGCCCCTCACCTCCGCTCGCTGGCTACGGCCGATCGAAGGGGACGACCACATACTGGCTCGCTGCGAGGGGCCGACGTTGGACGTGGGTTCGGGGCCAGGCAGGCTCACCGTGGCACTGACTCGGATGGGGATCCCCGTTCTGGGCATCGATATCTCACCTCTGGCCGTCAGCCTGACACGGAGTGCGGGCGGGCCGGCCCTGCTTCGAAGCGTGTTCGACCCCCTGCCGGGCATCGGCAGATGGTCCGAGACGCTGCTCGCCGATGGCAACATCGGCATCGGCGGTGACCCGGCGGTGCTCCTGCGACGCCTGCGGGAACTGCTCAGACCAGGTGGAGCGGTGATCGCCGAACTCTCCCCGCCGGGGACGCGGAGCGGGATGGAGCGCTTACGGCTGCGCCAGGGCGACCGGGTGGAGGGCTGGTTCCCCTGGGCGACCGTCTCCGCCGACGACATCGGCCTGTTCGGCCGGCGCTGCGGATTCCCCGCCGTCGAGAGATGGGACGTGGCCGGCCGATGGTTCGCCACTATGTCGTGAGGGTCAAAGGCTTTCGGACGGCGCGTGCTGTCGTCTCCGAAGGCGAGCTCTCTGATCAGCAGGGACACGGTGAAGCCCATGCCCGCCAGAATCGACAAGCCGAGCATGTCGATCCAGGCGAGGCAGTCGTCGAGCTCGGCCCGGGTGAAGCGGGCCACCAGCCAGGTGGCGGCCATGACTCCGGCGGGTTTCCCGATGACCAGGCCGGCGAGGATCCCAACGGCGATGGGGTCGCTCAGCGCGGAGGCGAGGCACAAGCCGCCGAGGGCCACGCCGGCGGGCAGGAACGCGAAGAGGGGCACGGGCAGGGGCGCACCGAAGTACTCCGGTAGGGTGGCGACCTTGCGGTCGAGTTCGGTCCGACTGGGGCTACTTCGGGAAATGCGGCAGACTGGGCGCTCGGCTGTCGATGGCGAAGCGGCTCACCCCGCCGGTGTCCTCGTAGATCGGCCCACCGGTGTCGATGGTCAGCCGGCGGTCCTCGCGTGGCACGTCGTCGATGTCATGAGTCCGTGCGGTCATGATACTTCTCCCTTCCGCGAGCGCGCTGAGCCCGATTGCCGGGCCATGGGCAGCATGGCCTTCCCCGCCTACGCGAGCGTGCCGGGCCGGAAGTTCTCCGCGCGGTCGCATAGCCGCAGCGCCACCTCTCGGTACGCCGCCGCGCGGCGATGCGCCAGCCCTCGTGACTGAGGCAGATGACGGCCTCGCGAGGAGTTCAAGGCCGCGTCCTTGACGGTTCCCGAGGCGGACGTGCTCTTCTTCCCGTTGGTCCCCCTTGGGGAAAGCCATGCCCCCGGAGACAGAGCGTGGCGGAAAACAGAACGAGGTTCGACTTTGGCCGGCGACGGTTGCGGTGAGAACCGGTGGTAGGTCAGTGCCGGCTCATTCCTCGCCGGCTTCGGAAGGATCATCTCGGATGCGTCGGACGGGCGCCGCCACCATCACGGTCAAGCTGCTGGTGACCCTGGCGCTCTTCGCCGGGTCCGTACCCTTCTACGCTGTACGGCGTGCCGCCGGCGGCCGCCGGGCAGGCAAGGTGCAACGGTGAGCACTCGGGCGATCGGCGACTATGCGTTGTTGTCGGACTGCCGGTCGGCCGCGCTGGTCAGCCGCGACGGCTCGTTGGACTGGCTGTGCCTGCCTCGCTTCGACAGCCCCGCGATCTTCGCCCGGCTGCTCGACGACGATGCCGGTTACTGGACCATCAGCCCGGCCTGCCCGGCCGAGGTCACCCGCCGCTACGTCCGCGACACCCTGGCGCTGGAGACCACCTTCCGTACCCGTGACGGAACCATGGTCTTGGTGGACGCGCTCGCCCTGGGCGTCCGGGAGCGTGGGCACGACCTGGGAGCGTCTTCCGCCGGGCTGGTACTGCGACAGGTGACCTGCGTCGAAGGCAGTGTGCCCGTGGAGATGGCTTACGCGCCGCGTCCCGAGTTCGGCCTCGTCCACCCGCTGATGCAGCCGGTCCACGGCGGTCTGATCGCGCGTGGCGGTGCGACCGTGCTGACCCTGTCCAGCCCGGTGGAGTTGCGGGTGAGCGGCTCGGTCGCAGACCTCACCGTCACGTTGCGCGCCGGGCAATGCCTCGGCCTCGCCCTGCAGGCCGGCTGGGCGTGGGACCCTGATCCGCCGTGCCGTACCTCGCGCGAGGTACGGCACAGGGTCAAGGACACCGTCCGGGGCTGGCGCTCCTGGTCACGGCTGCACGCGAACTACGAAGGCCCCTGGCGGCACCTGGTCGAGCACAGCGGCAGGGTGCTGAAGGCGATGACGTATGCCCCCACAGGGGCCATCGTCGCCGCGGTCACCACATCCCTGCCCGAGACCATCGGCGGGGAGCGGAACTGGGACTACCGCTACACATGGGTCCGGGACGCCAGCTTCACCCTGCAGGCCCTGTCCACGGCCGCCTGCGAGATCGAGGAGACCGCCTTCTTCGGCTTCCTGGCCCGTGCCTCGGCTACCCAACTCGATCGCGACGCCAATCTGCAGATCATGTACGGCGTCGGCGGCGAACGCGACCTGAGCGAACGACGTCTGCCGCACCTGCGCGGCTGGCGGGGCAGTTCTCCGGTGCGGGTCGGCAATGACGCCTGGCGCCAGGCTCAGCTCGACGTCTACGGGGAGTTGCTGGACGCCGCCCACCAAACCTACTGCGACACTGGCCCGTTCGACCCGTTCACCCGTGCCATGCTGGTCGGAGCCGCCGAGGCCGCCGCCCGATGCTGGCGGGAGCCGGACAAGGGCCTGTGGGAGGTCCGTGGGCCCAGTCGGCACTTCACGCACTCCAAGCTAATGTGCTGGGTCGGGCTGGACAGGGCCATCGCGCTCGCCCCGCTGCTGGAGGCGAGCGGGCGCATCGGCGACTGGACGCGCATCCGGGAAGAGATTCGCGCCGCGATCCTGAGCGAGGCGTGGAACGAGCGGATCGGCGCCTTCACGCAGACGTTCGGCGGCACCGCTCTCGACGCCGCGTTGCTGGTGATGCCGCTGGTCGGATTCCTCGCCCCAGACGATCCACGGGTGCGGTCCACCGTGCACGCCATCGCCACCTGCCTGACCGACGCGCGCGGCCTGGTACACCGCTATCACGCCGCCGACGGACTTCCGGGACAGGAGGGCACGTTCCTTCTGTGCACGTTCTGGCTCGCGCACGCCCTGGCCCTCATCGGCGAGCGGCCCGCTGCGAGACGGGTGTTCGAGACCGCCGCCTCGTACGCCAACGACGTCGGCCTGCTCGCCGAGGAGGTCGACTCGGCCACCGGAGAGCCGATCGGCAACTTCCCGCAGGCTCTGAGCCACATCGGACTGATCAACGCCGCCCGTGCCATCGGCGACACCATCTAATAGTGCTTTGGTAGGTGGCTAATCGGTGGTTTGTTGACATGGGGCTGATGTCGCAGTAAGCCGGTTGATAGGGATGGTCGATGCTGTTCGGGGGTGGTCGTGATGGCGACCGCGCGACGTCCGTGTCCGCCGGCGCCGGGTCCGTTGGAGGAGTACGCGGCCCGGTTCGATGATCTGTGGTGCTCGCTCGCGCAGCGCCGGGGGTTTCGTGAATATCTGGCCGGGCTGTTGCTGCCGCGGGACCGCAACAAGACGCTGACGGCCCTGGCCGGTGCGGAGCCGGTGGTCGGAGCCCAGAACGCGGCGGTGCAGCGGCTGCAGTTCTTCTGAGTCGGAGTCGCCGTGGGACCACGAGAAGGTCAACGCCCGGCGTCTTGAGCTGCTGCGGGCCGATCCGGTGACCGCGCCGCACGCGGGCGGGGTGCCGGTGGTCGACGACAGGAGGGGACCGCAAGGACGGCACCGCCACCGCGCACACCGCCCATCAGTACCTGGGCTCGGTCGGGAAGATCGAGAACGGGATCGTGGCGGTGACCACCCTGTGGGCCGGCGAGCGGATCTACTATCCGCTGCACGCGCTGCCCTATACCCCCGCGGGTCGGCTGCCCCGGGGCCGCAGCGATCCGGCGTTTCACACCAAACCGCAGCTCGCGGCCGCTCTGGCGGGCCAAGCTCAGGCCGCCCGCGAGCTTGCCTGGGGAGGCCCCCAAGCACCGGGCGCCTGGACCACGGTCGTGCGGCGGTTCCGCGACGGCCACACCAGCGTGTGGTGGGCCGCCGACGCGGTCCTGGGCGGTTACGGCCCGCACCAGGCGGTCCGGCTGATCATCGCGACCACCGACCCGGCGACGCTGCCGGCCAAGGCCACCTGGTACCTGGCCACCAGTCTGCCCCGCCCCGGCGGTCCGCGCGCTGCCCTCTCGTCTTTCCCGCCCGCCGACCTGGCCGAGATCGTGCGCCTCTACGGCCTGCGCACCTGGATCGAACAGGGCTACAAGCAGGTCAAGGACGAACTCGGCTGGGCCGACTTCCAGGTCCGCTCCGATGCCGCGATCCGCCGCCACTGGGCCCTGGTGGCCTGCGCGTTCACCTTCTGCCGGCATACCCGGCCCGCCGATCCGGCCACATCACCGCAGGTCCCGCCCGCCCCGGCCGAGGTTAGCGGCGGAGAGAGGGGGGTCCATCGCCACGACGCCATCCGCGGCACTGTGCCGGCCTCGGGCCGTCCGCTACGTCCGCGGCTGGCTGACCCCCTGCGCACTGCTGCAACGCTGGTGGCGCAACTGGTCGAGCAGGCCCCCGCCCGCTGAACTACAGGGCCTGGTCACAGCCGTCACTGCGGGACGGTCCCTCGACCTCTACGCCCCGCCTTAACAAACCACCGACTAGGGAGGGTTTCACGGAATCGATCGTCGCGCCGTCGAGGCAGCCGCGGCCTCCGGCAGCGGATGGCGGATGCCCCATGGTTGGGTACCCGTCTCAATCCTCATGGTCTGTATCGATGCTGGCAGTCGTCTGGCTCGTTCGGGAGGGAATCGCGCCTTGGGGTGCCGTGAAAGAAGCTGCTACCAAGCGCCATGTAGCACTGTATAACTGAATGCCTACCAAATGCCTACCAAATGGGCGCTCGCCGGTAAGTCTGCGGCTGAGGGCAGCTACCCGAGCATGAGGCTGGGGCGGGCGCGTACGGCGCGCTGGAACTTGGTGGGGCGGTCTTCAGGCAGACCCGAACGCGCGCTCGTATTCGCTGCGGTCAGACGGTCAGACGGTGCGGCGGGAGCGGGCCAGAGTCAGCCCACCGAGGGCCATGCCGGTCAGCCCCAACAGCAGGGCCACGAGGCCTCCCCCTAGCCCGTTGCCAGTGCCGAGACCACCGTCGGCGGTGGCCACAACCAGCCCACCGAGGGCCATGCCGATCAGCCCCGCCACCAGCGCCACGATGGCCCCGCGTCGCCCGGGGCCGGTGCCGATACGACCGGCAAAGCGGGCCAGAGCCAGCCCACCGATGACCACGCCGGTCAGCCCCAACAGCGCGGCCACGATGGCCCCGAGTCGCCCGGAGCTCATGGCGTAAACACTGACGGGGTCCGGCTGGACCGAGACGTACGCGGCCGCCGGTGAGGCAAGCATCAATCGGACTGACATGAGGTGCTCCTTCTCTTACGACTGGACGTCGCCTGATCATGTCCGCTGGACCCACCGCCGGTCGTCCAGCGGACGCAGGCAATTCGCGCTGCCGCCGATGCCGCAGCCGGCTGCCGCGGACGCCGTAGGAGCCGTGAAGGTACTGCGTGTGCGGTAGCCGGTCGATCATCCGTGCGCAGGAGTCGCCCGCGCGAACATCCGGCTAGGGTGCACGCATGAGCAGAGGGCGGATCGGTGTCAGAGACTGGGCGATCGCCGTCGGCGTGGCGGCGACGCTGCTGGTCACCGGGCTGTCCGGGCAGCACTCCGCCACGTACCTCGACCTGCTCGGCTACGCGCTACTGACGGCTGGCGGCCTGGTGCTGGCCGCGCGCCGCCGGGCTCCGGTTCCCGTCTTGGCCGTCACCGGGCTGTGCGCGGTGGGTTACCAGGCGGCCGGTTTCGACGTGCCTGCCGTCGCGTACCTGTTCGCGGTGTACGCAGCCGTGCGGGCGGGACACCGCACCATCACGGTGGCGGCGAGCGTGACCATGCTGGCCGTTCTCCCCCTCGCGGCCCTGGCCTCGGGCCTGCACGACACGGGCGAGGCGTTCGCGCAGGCCCGAGGCGCCCTCGAGCTGGCCTGGCTGATCGCGGCCGGTGCCGCGGGTGAAGCGCTGCGGCAGGCCGAACGGCGGGCGGACGAAGCCGAGCGCACACGGGAGGAGACCGCGCGGCGCCGCGCCGACGAGGAGCGGCTGCACATCGCGCGGGAGCTGCACGATTCGCTCACCCACCAGATCTCGATCATCAAGGTGCAGGCCGAAGTCGCCGTCCACGTGGCCCGCAAGCGGGGTGAACAGGTGCCGGAGGCCCTGCTGGCGATCCAGGAGGCCGGACGTGAGGCGACCCGGGAACTGCGAGCGACCCTGGAGGCGCTGCGCGACGACGACATGACCCCGCCGCATGGGCTCGACCATGTCCCGGAACTGGTGGCACGGGCTCGGACGACCGGCCTGGACGCGAAGCTGACGATCGAGGGACAACGACATGACGTGCCGGCCGCGGTGGACCGGACCGTCTACCGGATCGTTCAGGAGTCCCTCACCAACATCGCCCGTCACGCCGCCGCCGCGACGGCGTCGGTCCGGATCGACTACCGTCCCGACGCCCTCGCGATACGCATCGATGACGACGGCAAGGCCACACCGGACACCGCCCCGGTGCCAGGCGTCGGGCTGCTCGGGATGCGCGAACGAGTCACCGCCCTCGGCGGTCGCCTGCGGGCGGCACCGCGCAGCGAGGGCGGCTTCACCGTCCAAGCCGAACTTCCCATGGACCGAACGTCATGATCCGTGTCCTGCTGGTCGACGACCAGCCGCTCATTCGCAGCGGATTCCGCGCGCTCCTCGACCTCGAAGACGACATCGAGGTGGTGGCCGAGGCCGCCGACGGGAAGGAGGGCCTGGCTCTGGCCAAGGAACACCTGCCCGACATCGCGCTCATCGACATCCAGATGCCGGTCGTCGACGGCATCGAGGCGACCCGGCGCATCGCCGCGGACCCGACCCTGGCCGGGGTGCACGTCGTCATCCTGACCAACTACAGCTTGGACGAATACGTCTTCAACGCGCTGCGCGCCGGCGCAGCCGGATTCCTCGTCAAAGACATCGTGCCGGAAGACTTCCTCCACGCCGTACGCGTCGCCGCGCGCGGTGACGCCCTGCTCGCACCGTCGATCACCCGCAAGCTGATCAACCGGTACGTCACCCAGCCACTCCACACCGGCGCCGGCACGGGGCTGAAAGAGCTGACCAACCGCGAACGCGAGGCCGTCGCCCTAGTCGCGCAGGGCCTGTCCAACGACCAGATCGCCGACCGCATGGTGATCAGCTCACTGACCGCAAAAACCCATATCAACCGGGCCATGGCCAAGCTCCATGCCCGTGACCGCGCCCAACTCGTGGTCCTCGCCTACGAATCCGGCCTGGTAGCCCCACGCAACTCCTGACATCCACGGTCCGGGTGCAGGCCTACCCGCCGATGATCCTCTTAGTCAGCTTCTCAGCCCTGAAGGACTGAGCTTGCAGCTCCTCGCCGTCGGTGGCTTCGACGGTTTGGTCCGCGTCAGGCAGCGTGACTCACTGCCCAGCTTGTGACACCGCGTGCGGCGATGTTACGAGCTGCGTTGACGTCGGCGTGCTCAGCGAAGCCGCACGACGTACAGAGAAAGGTTTCCTGGTCGGGCCGGTTCTTCTTGTCCACGTGCCCGCAGGCCGAGCAGCCTTGCGAGGTGTAGGCCGGGTCCACGTAGACCAGAGCGACACCGGCACGGGCCGCCTTGTAGGCGATGAACCGGCCGAGCCGGTGGAAGCTCCACGAATGCAGCGTGACCCGCTGGGGCTTACGGAGCCGTACCCGGTCGCGGATGCCCTGGAGATCTTCCAGGGCGATACCTTGCCCGGTGCGTGTCGCCTCGGTCACGATGCGTTTGGCAATGGTGTGGTTGGTGTCGGCGGCGAAACGCGCTTCTTTGCGGCGGCGTTTCTTCAGCAGCCGTTTCGCGGATTTGGTGTTCTTACGCTGCAATCGGCGACGCAGTTCCCGGTCGCGGTGGCGGACCGCGTTCAGCCCTTTACCCGAGTGATGAGTGCCGTCGTCGGTGGTGGCGATGTCGGCGATGCCCAGATCCACGCCGAGGAACCCGTCCGGGTCGGTGACCGGCACATCCGGCAGGTCGCAGGTAGCGATGAGGAACCACATGCCATCGCGGTATACGAGGTCCGATTCGCCCTTGCGGTAGGCGGCCAACGTCTTGAGCTGATCGGCCGAGGCGGTGAACGCCACGCTCTTCATCCGCCCCCAGGTGGTCCAGATCGACACCGTCCGCGCGTCCATCTGCCAGGACAGACAGCGGTCGTCGAACGGCTGGGCCGCGCTGGGGCGAAAGACGATCGGCTTGGCCTGGACCCGCTCGCGCCGCGCGGAGCCGGGCTTGCCCACATTGCCGTTGCGGAGATTGGCGTGCAGCGTGGCGTAGGCGTCGGTGACCTTCTTGATGACATGCTGCGCGGCCTGAGCCGCCAGCCCGTACCTGTCCTTGATCTGCCCGTAGGCGTGCTTGCGCAGGTCGTAATCGCGGAATACCCGCTGGTCGTGGGCGAGCGTCGAGACCCAGGTGGCCGCGTCGTTGACCGCGCGTAGAGTCGCCTCCAGCGCCGCCGCCTGCTCAGGCGTCGGCAGGAGCTTGACCCGCACCACCAGCTTCATATCGAACACTCTAGCATTAGGTCCATGTCACCGAGATGGGGACCGAATCCCGACATCCGCCGAGGCCGTGCCGTGGTCCACAACCTGCACGCCCACTTGGTCTTCACCCCAAAGTATCGGCGAGGTGTGTTCACCGACGAGATTCTGCGTCGCTGCGAAGACATCATGATCGAGGTGTGCGACAGTTTCGGGGCGGAGCTGGTCGAGTTCAACGGCGAGGAAGATCACGTGCACCTGCTCGTGCACCACCCACCCAAAGTCGCCCTCTCGACGCTGGTAAACAGCCTCAAGGGCGTGTCTGCCCGGCTACTCAGCAAGGAGTATCCGGCACATATCCGTAAGTATCTGTGGGGCGGGCATTTCTGGTCGCCGTCGTACTTCGCCGCCTCCTGCGGCGGCGCACCCCTATCGATCATCAAGGAGTACATCGAAAACCAGAAACGTCCGGGCTGAGCCGCTCGACGGCCTACCGGTCACCACACCGCTCGGGCCTTGGCGGCCCTCCCGCGCTGTCGTTTCCTCCCGGGCGCGAACGCCCGGGGTCCCACGCCAGATCACGCTGAACGCCCTCGCGAGCTTCACAAGCTGTGCTTCGCCGTGCCTTCGGGAGTCCAGTGAGCCACCCCGGGGTTGTCGGAGGCCCGGGTTATCTGAGGTCCCGGTAGTAATGAAGAAATTTTCAGCGAAGTAGCCTCTGACCTGCGGTAATGGAGGTGTTTGACCGCCTGTGGCGGTTGGTGATCACTGCCGCTACGTTCGTTCCGGTTTTGTCCGGTACGGCATGTGGGGTGGTGCGTTGTCAGAGAAGATGTTCTCCGAGGAGCGGTTGGAGCAGCTGTGCTCGTTCCCGGAGATCAGCAGCGATGAGTTGATTTGGTATTTCACGCCGACGTCGGCTGATGTGGCGTTTGTCGATCCAGGTCGTGGGCGGCGCTCCGTGGATCAGTTGGGCATGCTGGTCCAGCTCTGTGCGCTGCCGTGGCTCGGGTTCGTGCCCGATGATGTGGCCTTGGCGCCGCCGGTGGCGGTGGCCTGGGTCGCGGAGCGGCTGGGCGTGTCGTCGGTGGCGTTGTCGTTATACGGGCAACGTGCGCAGGCCCGTTCGGATCATCTGGCGCAGGTCGCCAAGTATCTGGAGTGGAAGACCGCTCCCGCAGAGGGCCGGGCGATGAAGGAGTTGGAGCAGTTCCTGCTGGATCGGGCGATGGAGCATGATTCGCCGATGCTGCTGTTCAACCTGGCGCGCGAGTATCTGGTGGCGGCCAAGGTGATCCGGCCCGGTGCCCTGGTCTTGGCCAAGATGGTCGGCACGGCGCGCAAGGGCGGCGCCGGTCTGACCTCGTAGTTGGTGGGGCACTTGCTGACGGAGGAGGTCCGCGCCGACCTGGAGCGGATGCTGGTGGTGGATGCGGGGCTGGGGATGACCCGGCTGGAGTGGCTGGTGGCCCCGGCCTGGGACGCTTCGGTGACCTGGGTGAAGAACGCGATCGACAAGCTGGCCTGGCTGCGGGCGATCGACGCTCACCAGATGGATGTGTCGGTGCTGCCGAACGAGCGGCGCCGGTTCCTGGCCCAGGTCGCGCGCCGCTCGACCAATCAGGGGTTGGAGCGGCGCAGGGAGCGTAAGTTCCCGATCCTGCCGGCGTTCGTGGCCCAGGCCGCGGTCGATCAGCTCGATGAGGTGGTGGCCCTGTTCGACCAGGCTGTGTCGGCGCGGGAGCCTCGGGCGAAGTCCGAGACGGATGAGGCGCTCATCGAGCGGGCCAAGAGGGGCGAGGCCCGGCAGTTGCTGATGGGTGTAGCTCTTTCTCAGGGACTGGGCTGATCAAGCAGTGAGGTTGAGTTCGTCCTGGTAGCGGGTCTGGTGAACCCGGCGGTGCTCCTGAGCGAGATGGAAACGCCAGTAGGCATCGAAGTCGCCGTTCGCGACCACAGCTCGGAGCGTGAGGACGGCCTCGGCCCCGGGCAGGCCCCACCGGGCACCGGTGATATCGAGGCGATCTCCGATCAGATGGCGGCAGGCTCCCTCGATGACGCCGGTGGCGATCGGCCAACCGGATGCCAACGCCTCGTCGTAGCGTAAGAACGCGGCGTTGCCCCGCAGATAACGGACGGCCGCATCCACGCCACCGCGGCGATCGCGGGCCAGGCCGACGGCGCCGGCCTGAGCGTCGATGGCCACCACAGCGTCCTCGACGTGACCGGCCAGCACGGCGAGCCCATGAGTGGCGACCCAGTCCTCAGCGGCCGGATCACCGCCCGTGTGCAGGCACCACGCCGCCTTCCACGGATACTCCATCACATGGATCACATCGATGACGACGTTGATCCGCACACCGCGGCGCTCGGCCTCGGCATGAACGAGGTCGAGCTGATGGCGGGCGCCGTCGACCAGCACCACCCAGGTCCGCACATGGGCCGGGTCGCGGGCCTCGGCCTGGTCGAACACCGATCCGATCACCTCGTCGGGGTCGGCGGACACCGACCCGCACAGCCACTTACCGCGGGCCTTGGGTCCGGGTCGCAGCGGCCGATGGCCGTGCCGTCCGCGCCCTTGCCGTCCACCGACACCACCACCAGCACCTCTTCGGCGGTGCGCGGCAGCGGAATCCGCTGCCGATAGAAGACGTCGATATCGGCTGCAGCGGCCACCACCGCCTCCTCGATCTGCCGTTTGCCGATCACCGGCCCGCACCGGGACACGATCGCCGTCTGGTGCTCGCGCTCGGCCCGCAGCTCCAGGTGGGCCTGCAGCAGCCGGCGCAGCAGCTCACGGCCCCGCTCGGCGAGCATCTCCTCCAGCAGGTCATGGGTGAACGCCGCGGTCGCGGGGTCGGCGAACTGTCCGATCAGACAGTTGAAGGTGTTCTGCGCAGGCGCAAAGCAGTCAGCCGGCACGGCGATGTCGTACGGTTCCATCACGGGCTCTTCCTCCGGCCGGTTCGGGCAGGGTCGCACCCTCGAACCTGACGGCGGAAGAGCCCCGCCGGCAATCACCCCGCCGGTAACGACGCGGTGATGTCACCCCCATCTATCGGGTGAGCTGGGCGGCCACCTGCTCGGTCACCGAAAACAGCCCCGGGGCCTCCTCACTCAGCCGGCCCCGCTCGACCATCCGCTTCAGCTTCGAGCGCAGGCCCTCGACCTTGGCCGCCTGGACCGGCAGCCCCACCGCCGCCACGATCTTTTTGGCCCGCATCGCGCCACCGGCATCGACCAGCACCTCCAGCACATCCTGATACGCCCGCGGCAACACCGATACGCCCATGCCCACCCGCCACCGCGGCACCGTCAACACCCCGATCGGCGAGGTTCCCGAACTCGAGACCACCACCTCCACCGCCTCCACCGCCTCCACGCGGTCCGGACCGTCCACAACGACGGTGCCGGGCGGCTGCTCTACCGGGCCGGCCGCTTGGCCCAGGATCTCCACCACCGTCTCCCGCGTGATCACCAGCCGGGACAGCAGTTCCTCCTCGGCCGCCGGCCGCTGGCCCAAGTGCTCGATCTGCTCCCGGATCGCCTCGGCCCGTTCCCTGGCCGCCGCCTCCCGCCGAACCAGTTCCTCCAGCAACGAGCCCATCGCGATCGCCTCCACCTCGCACGGTAGAAGACGATCCCGCCCACGGCGAGCAGACCTTCAACCTCCCAGGTCAACAGGCCCCTGAAAACGAGCTACACCCAAACAGAATCCCTGCCCGCACTTCTGAACAGAGACCGCGGCCAAGGCGGAGGGCGGAGCCGGATCGACCTGGCGAGCCCGACTAGCTTCCGCAGGGTGGCTGCTCGTCGGGATTCGCGCCGTCATGTTGCCAGCGCCACCAGGCATGGGTGTCGAAGCCGCGTGGTGGTCGGGGGCGGTGGGGTCGGCGTGCCAGAGCTCGGATCCGGGTGGATCGACGGTGACACTGGTGCCAGGGTCCAGGTGGGCCAGGCGATGCAGGGCGGTGACCTGCTGGTGGGACAGCGGCGGTCGCACCTCGAAGAACCGGCCGCCGATGCAGCGGGCGCCAGCGGCGATGAGCGCCTCCACCATCGGCTCGAACGGTTCTGCCGGTCCCACTGGACCTCGATCCGCGGGCTACAGGGATGCGCGCCCCAGGATGCGGCGGCCGCCGCGAGAAAGGCGCCAGAGCCGGCGGGCTCCCCCAGCTTCAGCGGCTGCCAGGTGTAGGCCGTCTTGAGCGTCGCCACAATGTGGGCTCCCCGGAAAGGGTCCAGGGTGAAGGCCCAGCCCGTGCCGCTCTCCCACAAGAACGCCACCACATCACTGTCCAGCTCGGGCAGATCGGACAGATCGAACACCAGGTAGTCCGGTGGGCAGTGCGGAGGCTCGGCGTCCTCGGGCTACTGCCACACCGCGGGCTCGCCGTGCAGTCCGAGCGCGCCCGACAGCGTCTCGGCGAACTCGTCAGAGCGGGGCGGCGTCTCAGGCAGAGATCACCTCGTACAGACGCCGCGCCTCGTGGACCAGCAGGCTCGAGCCCTTGCGTGCGGCCAGCTCCGCCAGCCCCGGTATGTCGCCCCGCGCCCCAGCGCGCACCGCCGCCCGCGCGGCGACCTTGAGGAGCTCGCCCAGCCCCGCCCTGGCCTTCTCACCGTGCCCGGGCAGCAGCAGCGGCACCGCCTGCGCCAGGGCCGTCCACACCTCGGCGTGCGCCCCGGCCTCCGTAACCTCGTCGAGGATGCCGGTGATCCGGTTGAGCTTGACCTGCTCGCCGCGGACCATGTGGCCCACGGCCCGGCCGAGGTCGGCCGCGGGCAGCTCCCCGTACGCGGCCAGCGTGGTGATCGCATCAGCGGCCAAGGCCCGCTGGGCAGGGAGCTGATGCCCCATGCCGATGACGATCGTGCTCGCGGTCGCGATGCCCACCGGGCCGTCGTTGTGCGCCAGGGCGGCCACGACCTCCACCTGGCCATCAGTGCTGTCCATGACCCATGGCAGGCACTCGAGTACGTGCGCGGCCACGGCCTCCCGATGGGACGGCATGATGGGCGGCCACCACACCATGTTCCGGGAGAAGGCGGGATAGCCGGTCTTGGGGGCCAGCGTCCAGAGCTCGGCGAGCCGCCCGGAAACGCCCTCAGGCGGTGCGAGCCGGGCATGCGCCTCCTGCAGCGACTCGTGGTAGGTCGCCGGGCGGTCGAACGCCTCGAGCTCCCAGGTCACGACGGGGTCAGGCAGCCCGCCGTCGCGCAGGCAGGCAGCCAGCCGCCGGCCCGCCTCCGACGGCAGTTTCTCCGCCCGCACGACCAGCTCCGGATCGATCTGGCGCGGCAACCGCAGCAACGCCTGTAGGAAGTCGGACTCGAGCGGTTCGATCTCGTCCAGCCGCTCCATGCGCGCGACCAGGGTGGCGGCGTCGACGTGCCCGGTGGGCGAGGTCGGCGTGGCCAACAGAACGGGGATCGTCTCACCCCGTTCAAACAGGGACATGACCTCACGGAAACGCCGCTGGACGAATTGCTGCGGGGCGGGCTCGAAGCTCGGCCAGCGGCTGCTGTCGTTGTTCAGCATTGCGGTCAGCTCGCGGCCGTTCGCGGGCGACACGATGGCCAGCGCGCAGCGAGACAGCAGGGAAGCGACGTCCTCGTCGAAGCCGGCGACGCCGTACACGTAGGTTCTCGCCTCGAACGGGTGCCGCCAGTTCGTCCGCCACCAGGACTGCAGCCCCGCCGCGACGGCGTCACGGTCCTGGTGGGTCAGCCCGACCATGGCGGCGAGGATGCGCTCGAACCGCAGGGGATCCGCCGGCCAGAGCGGCATGTCCAGCTCGGCGGCCAGTTCCGTCACCGAGGCGATGGGCGGGGCTAGGGCGGGCAGCGGCGTCGCGCTCAGCGTGGGAGCGGCCACGGGCTCCGGCTGGACTTCGTCCACCGGGCCGAAGACGGCGGCCAACCGCTCGCGCAGGTCGGTGGGCAGCCGGGTGGCCGCCTCGCGGATCGCCTCCCTGGCGGGTTCGGCGGTGTGCGGGGCGAGCTTGACCGCGATCCGTACCGCACGTTCGCGCAGGCTGGGCGTGTCCACATCGAACACGGCCGCCAGGGCGGCCAGCGCGACGCCGCCCTTGGACGGGGGCGCGTCGGCGATCCACTTGACCGCGGCCGCCATGTTCTTCTTCTCCGGCCGGTACGCCAGCGCCTGGACCGCCTCGGCGAACAGCTCATCGTCGAGCGCTCCCGCGGACTCCGCCCGATGCAGCTCCTCCAGCGCGAGCTGCACGACGGGCGAGGACGCTGACGGCAGCAGCCGTACGAAGTCGACCACCGGGATCTCGGCCACCTCCGGCTTCAGCTCCCGCCACAGCGCGATGAAGGGACCGGCCTCAGCCGCATCGCCTCCGGCCAGGAACCGGCTTGCGCAGCCGTCGAGCAGCGCCTGGCGCGGCACGCGGCCCGTCCCGGCCAGCGCGACCAGCTCGCCGATGATGGTGTGGCTGTCCGCCCAACGGTTCCAGTCCAGCCCGTCCGCCACGCCCTGTGCCTGGAACAGGCGCGGCAGCATGTGATCGAGCAGCCGATCGTCGGCGAGCACCGGGGCTCCTCCGTTCATCCGTTGCCGCTCGGCCGTCCGCAACACCCACCCGGACACGAACGCGTCGTTCTCCGGCGGCTCGGCGTCCGTCTCGATCACCAGCGCGGCGGCCAGGTCCCAGTTTCCCAGCGCCTGCACGCGCCGCCACGTCGAACCGGTGGTCGGCCGCAGCCGCCGCACCAGGCGGACGGCCAGGTCGCGGAGCCACTCCGCCGGCCGGTTCCCGAGCACGGACATGACGCGTGTGGCGTCGGCCTCCGACTCCACCCAGCGCAGTTCCCGCCGGTTGAGCCAGGACGCCACCTGTTCCGCCCCGCTCAGGCAGGCGGCCCCGGCCAGGCGGTAGAGGGGCGCCAGTTCCCCGACCCGCCGTTCGGCCTCGAACCCGGCGCGCCCGCGTTCGCTCAGATGAGCGGGCAAGTGCCGAGCCACCGCACGTTTGTCATCGTCGCCGAGGCCGTCCAGCAGCGCTACGAGGCTCGCGACGGAGCCGGTCTCGATGCGGTCGAGCACCTCCTGCACGGGGTTCATGCGGGTGCCCCGATACGGGCCGGACCTAACCTGTTCTCGATCATGGGCCGCAGCCTATTGATCCTCACCGACAATCGGTGTGGCTCGCCTCTGCACCTGATCCGAAGAAGATGGCATGGGATCGCTACACTCCAGGCAGCAGCTGGCCGTCGCCCTGGTCCTCGGCCCTCGGAGTGCAGCGGAACGAAAACGTACGTTAAGCCTCCGCGACCCGGACTGCGCGGGTGACGGCCGTCACGGAACCGCAGGGCAGCGGCTGGTCCGAGGGGTGCACCGTGGTGGCCACAGGCGCCTTTCCTAGGATGCGCCGGCGGTGTGCGATGGAACGGGAATGTATGCCAAGGACCTCAGCCGCCCTGTGCTCACGCGCGACGGCTGACCTGCATGAACGGGCTTAGCGTACGTTTTCGTTCCGCTGCACTTCGACCCCCGAAACCCGCCGATGGTGCTCAGCGAGCTGCCGTCAGAAGGGCTACCGGCAACGTCAGCGTGAACAAGTCGAGGCACTGGCCATCCCGGAACCGACCTGCGAAGCATGTGAGGCCCCTCTCTGACGCGGCAGCGGACAACGCTGGTGCTCAAAACGCTGCAGCCATGCGGCCTACATACGCCGCCGGATCGACAGAGGCGAGTCCCCTCTGCCATCACCGGACCCCGCCGCCCCACCCAGGCAATAACCGACAACCTGCGCTGCATGCTCAGGCCCCCTGAAGCCAGGACGCATGAACCAAATACGTCTGACGTGCTCAGCCGCCTGCCGCACCCAGCTCTACCTCCAGCGCAAGAAGGCACAGCTCGCTCAAGATCACTCGATGTGACTGAGCGCTTCGGTTGGCCTTTCAGGCCAACCGAAGCGCTTACACACGCCTGCCCCGGGGGGCTTGCCGCTTTGTTCAGCCGTGCTCGGGCTCCACCGGGAGCCACAGTTCGGCGTCGGCCTCGGTCTTCTCCAGCGACAGGCGGGTGCGCAGGATCTCAGGGCCGGTGCGGGTGCGGTACGGGTTCGACGGGAACCACTCGGTGAACACGTCCCGCCACAGCTCCTGGATGGCCTGCGGCGCTGGCCCGGAGGTGGTGAAGACCGCCCAGGTGCCGGCCGGGACGGCCAACGTGGTCGTGCCCTCCGGAGCGGCCACGGAGGTGATCACGCCCTGATAGTAGTCGAGTTCGGTGCCCTCGGCGCGGCTGGGGTCCAGGTCGTCGCAGACCGCGACGATGCCGTGCGGCTCCTGGTCCGACAGTTTCTCCAGGCGCTCCAGGGCCTGCGGGTCGATCCCGCGGACAAAGTCCATGATCGCCTGGTTCGGCCCCGCATGCACCAGCGGTACCCGGGTCTTGAGCCCGACGACGGTGAAGTCCGCCTTGTCCACAACGCGGTATCGCATACTGCTACTCCCTTCAACGGTGAGGCGGAAGGCCATCCGGGACTGGGAGCTGAGCGCGGCGCCGGTACGCCGGGCCTCGCCCGGTCCGATGCCGTGCATGGCACGGAACGCCCGCGCGAACGCCTCGCCGGAGCTGTAGCCATAGCGCACCGCGATCTCCAGCAGCGTCTCACGCCCCGCGAGTACTTCGGCGCCCGCGAGGGTGAGCCGACGGCGCCGGATGTACTCCGACAGCGGTATGCCCGCGAGCGCGGAGAACATCCGACGCAGGTGGTACTCCGAGGTGGCCGCGATGTGTGCCAGCTCCTCCACCTCGACGGCCTGGTCGAGATGGCACTCGATGTGCTCCATAGCATGGTTCAGCCGCTCCAGCATGCCCGGTCTCCTTCCTCTCGACGACCACCACGCTAGGCACCGCCCACCATGCGGACCCGACATTGGTGGCGTTCCTTGATTTCGGCCGTTGGTACTCGGGGAGTTGGTGAGACCTGCTCTGTGGATCTCCCCGTTCTTCGGGTGACGGTGTTCGGTCTCTTCGCGTGATCTTGTCCGGCATGTCGTCGTGAGGCTGGTGTGTTGTGGACAGCACTCGCCCGATGGTCGATAACGGCTGGCGCGGCGCTGCCGGACGTGCCGCTGCCCGGGCACTGGTTCTCCGCCCAGTTCTAGGAACGGATGAAGCATGTCTACCCGGCGCTGCAGTCGGTGTCGTCCCCGTCCGGACCGGGGGTGTCCTGTCCCAGGCCCCGACGGATCGCGATCTCCACGGGTGAGTACGCGCCGTCGGCCCGCTCCAGTTCGTACGGCGCGGCCGGCATCAGCGGCGGCTGGGCCATGAAGCGCGGCCGCACCCCATGGTGCGGTTGCGCCGCGTGCACCAGGAATGGATGGCACAGGAAGACGTCGCCCGGGGACCCGGTGGCGAGGGCGAGTGGCCGGTGGTCGGACGCCGCCACCAGATCGGGCGCAAGGGCCAGCCCGCTCGCCCCGTCCTCCCCGTACTTCTCCAGCACCTTCGGCACGTCGAGGTGTGAGCCGACCCGGATCCGGGTCGGGGCGTCCTCCTCACCGACCTCGCTGAACAGGAACAGCATCAGCAGCGCCCGGCCCCGGGAGCGCAGATTTGTGAAGTACCAGCTCTCGCCCTCCGGCAGATAGCTCCCCTCGATGTGCCAGCCCGCGTCGTCCGGCTCCTCCTCGTGCGGGAAGCGCAGTGGGAACGTGCCCAGCGAGTAGCGCGGCTCCCAGCATCCCGCGCCGACGAGCAGGTCGTACGCGCGCTGCAGGAACGGGGAGTTGGGTGCGGCGGCGAACGGCCCCTGCGCCATGCCGGCCACCCAGTGCACGGGCTGCGTCCACGTCGCTGGATCGTCCGGGTCGCAGCCCGTCTCTCGCCACAGCAGCCGCGCGCAGTCCGCGGCCACGCGCGGCGCGACGGCGCCCTCCAACTTCACGAAGCCGTCGCGGAGGAAGCGGGATACCAAGGTCGTGTCATCCATGCCCCCATCGTGCGGCGACACCGGTCCCGATCACCCGACATTTTCCGCACCGCCTTTGTCGGGTGTTCACCGAGCCCCTTCTTGCCCCTCTGAGACCGGAAAAATACGCGGGATTATTGAGACGTTGTCAGCAACGGTCGATGACCGTGTGTAGCCGATCACGGCGGGCGTGGGAGTGATCAAGTAGAGAAAAGCGTGAAGCCCCTGGTAGGGGTGGGTCTTGTCGAAGGATCCACCGCACCGCACACAAGGGCTTCACGTGACCTCCAGTATCACCTACACAGCCGAGTTGGACATGCCGCGCGAGGTTGTGCTGTTTCTGGCCGGGCTGTTGCGCGCCGAGCGGGTACGGCGCCGCACCCGCGCGGGCACTCGGGCGCTGGGCGAGTTCAAGCAGGCCGTTCTGATCATCCGCTGGCTGGTGGACGGCGCTCGGATCGCCCGGCCGGCCGCCGATAACGCCATCTCGCACGCGACCTGTGATCGGTACGTCGAAGAAGGGGTCACCGTATTGAAGGCCCAGGCGCCGACGCTACAGGAGGCGCTCACGGCGGCGAAGGCCGCCGGCTACACCCGCCTGCATCTGGATGGCACGCTGATCGAAACCGACCGCTGCCGCGCCCTGGGCCCGAACGGCGCCGACCTGTGGTGGAGTGGAAAACACAAGCAGCACGGCGGCAACATTCAGGTCCTGTCCAGCCCCGGCGGCGACCCGCTGTGGACTTCTGAGGTACGGCCCGGTCGTGAACACGATCTCACCTGTGCCCGCCTGCACGGCCTCCTCGACCCGCTGGCCAAGGCCGCCGAGGACGGGCTGATCACGTTGGCCGACCTCGGCTACGTCGATGCGGGTATGGGGTTTCGCCTGCCGTACAAGAGGTCTCGGGGTGGCACACTCACCGACGATCAGATCCAGTACAACAAGGTCCACGGTGCGCTCCGAGCCCTCGCCGAACGAGCGAACGCCCAGCTCAAGATGCGGTTCAAGGCACTGCGGAACGTCAGCAAGTGCCCTTGGAAGATCGGCGGTATCGTCGCCGCGGCGCTCGTCCTCTTCCACCGGGAGCAAGCTCACAAGCAGCTGTCACCCAGCGTGAACGCCGGTTGCTGACAATGACTCAGTGACGATGACCTTCGCTGATCAGGCCGCCATGACGGGGCAAAATGGTCACGTGACCGATAAGCGGCCGAGCCGGCCGGTGCGCCGGACGTTCACCGCGGCCTACAAGACGCGGATCCTCGCGGCCTACGACGCGCTGCCCGAGGGCAGCCCCGAACGCGGTGCCCTGCTGCGCACCGAGAAGCTGTACCACTCGCATATCGAGCACTGGCGCAAGCAGCAAGACAACGGAACCCTGGCCGCGTCGACCGGTAAACCGAAGAAGGACGCCGAATCGGAGGAGTTGGCCCGGCTGCGGGCCGAGAACAAGAAGCTCAAGGCGGACGCGGCCAAACTCGCGGCGCGAAACGACAAACTCGCCGGTGAACTCGGAAAGACCAGGACAGCGCTGGACATCGCGGGAAAAGCATTCGCGCTGCTGGAGAACATCTCAAGCAGCGCGGACTCCGACGAGAGCTGAACCAGGCCCTCGATGAGTATTTCCCCGGCCTGGAAGCCGCCGTCGGCACGCAGCACGCGTGCCGGATCCTCGGGAGATCCCGCGCCGGCGTGTATCGGAAACGCCATCCCCGGCCGCGCGTGGCGCGTGAGCGCACGCCGTTTCATCATCCGGCCGAGTTGTCGCAGGAAGAACGCGCGCACGTGCTGGCGGTGCTGGACTCGCCCCGGTTCGTCGACCGGTCCCCGGGCCAGGTGTGGGCGATCCTGCTGGATGAGGGCACCTACCTGTGCTCGCAGGCCACCATGTACCGGCTCCTTCGCGAACGCGGCTCCTCCGGCGAGCGCCGCGCCCAGGCCGTCCATCCGGCGAAGAAGAAACCCGAACTGGAAGCCGACGGGCCGAACCAGGTGTGGTCCTGGGATATCACGAAACTGAAAGGACCTTCGCGCGGCGTCTACTATCTCCTGTACGTCATCATCGATATCTTCTCCCGTAAAACCGTCTGGTGGGAGATCTGTCCGACGGAAACAGGAACCCTTGCCAGAGAGTTCATCGAGCACGCCATTGAGGCCAATGGTGGGATTGCCCCGGGCGCGATTCACGCCGACCGCGGCACGTCGATGACGTCGAATACCGTCTCCGGCCTGCTCGCGTTGCTGGGGATCGATCAGTCCCATTCACGGCCGCGCGTGTCCAACGACAACCCGTACTCGGAAGCGCAGTTCAAGACGCTCAAATATTGTCCCGCGTTTCCTGGAACGTTCGGGTCCATCGAAGATGCCAACGTCTTTTGCGGCCAGTTCTTCCGATATTACAATAACGAACACCGCCATTCCGGTATCGGAATGCACACCCCGGCGTCCGTGCACGACGGCTCCGCGGCCGAGATCCACGCCAAACGGGTCGCCACCTTGAACGCGGCCTTCCTGGCCCACCCCGAGCGGTTCCGCGGTCGTCGGCCCTGCCCGCCGCCGCTGCCCACCCGAGTGTGGATCAACAAGCCATCCACGACCCTCCAGACCGAGACCTCAGTACAAACACCGCAAGTAGCCTGATGTCTCAATCAGTTTGACAGCTTCCGGAGCGGTAGGGGCGGATCGTGTGGATCACGGCCTTTGGAGGGCGGCTGCACCCTCAGCATGGCGAGAGATTGCCCCGATATCTGTCCTGGTTTCCGTCTGATCTCGGGGTTGGATGGACGCGCCCGATCCTGCGGTGCTTGCCTTCTCCCCGAGATCGGCTACCACGGTAGGGTGACCCCACGCCGCCCCTACCCGTCTGACCTGTCCGACGCCCGCTGGGCGCTGATCGAGCCGACCCTCACCGCCTGGCGCGTCAAGCGGCTGGAGGCCCGCCGGCAGGCGGGGATCGTCGCCGACCCGACCACCAGCCTGCGCGATGTCATGGACGCGATCCTCTACGTCAATCGTACGGGCATCGCCTGGAAATACCTGCCCCATGACTTCCCACCCCACGGCACGGTCTACTCCTACTTCTCCACCTGGACCAAAGAGGGCATCTTCGACCGGCTCGGCATCGAGTTGACCGGGTTGGTCCGCGCCAAGGAGGGTCGCGCTGCCGAGCCGACCGCCTGCGTGATCGACAGCCAGAGCGTGAAGACCTCCATGAACGTGCCCGTGGCAACCCAAGGAATCGACGCCGGGAAGAAGATCGTCGGGAGGAAGCGGGGCATCCTGACCGACACCCTCGGTCTGATTCTCGCCGTCATGGTGACGGCGGCCTGCGTCTCCGACAACGCCATCGGCAAGACCCTGCTCACCCAGGCCCACACCACCTACCCAACGCTCAGCAAAGCCTGGGTCGATACCGGGTTCAAGAACGCCGCCGTCGAGCACGGCGCCAGACTGGGTATCGATGTCGAGGTCGTCCCCCGCCGCTCCGATAAGCCCGGCTTCCACGTAGTCAAGCGCCGATGGGTTGTTGAGCGGACCTTGGGCTGGCTCATGCTCCATCGCCGACTTGCTCGAGATTACGAGACCCGCACCGACCATGCCGCTGCCATGATCCGCATCGCCTCGATCGATCTGCTCACCCGACGCCTGACCGGCGAAACCACCCAAGCCTGGCGAGACGCATAACCGACGATCAACAGCGAACTTCACTCATCAGACGCTCTCTGAGAGCGGCGGCGGGTGAGATTCCCGCCGCCGACTCACCTGCTGGTTTGCCGTGGTGTGAATGGCGAACCCAAATCGCCTCAGCCACTCGTCCTTGCGGATTTATGGTCGCTCGGCGGTTCCGGCACGCACCAGACCGCATTCGTAGGCGTGGACGACGGCCTGTACGCGGTCACGCAGGCCGAGCTTGGACAGTACCCGGCTGACGTGTGTCTTGACGGTGCCCTCGGACAGGTAGAGGCGTCCGGCGATCTCGGCGTTTGACAGGCCGCGGGCGATGAGCCCCAGCACCTCGCGTTCGCGTTCGGTCAGGACGTTCAGGTCGGCGGTGGACGTAACCTGTGCGGACGCGGTGCCGACGTACCGTTCGAGGAGCCGGCGGGTCGCGCTCGGCGCCACGACCGCGTCGCCGCGCGCCACCATGCGGATGGCCGAGAGCAGGTCGGGCGCGAGTGTGTCCTTGAGTAGGAAGCCGCTCGCGCCGGCCTGGAGCGCGGCGTAGACGTACTCGTCGAGGTCGAAGGTCGTCAGGATCAGCACCCGGGTCCGGCCGACGTCGCCGCGGGCGCAGATGAGGCGGGTCGCGTCGACGCCATCGACCTCGGGCATCCGGACATCCATCAGTACGATGTGCGGCTGCAGTTCGAGCGCTATCGCCGCGGCCTCAGCGCCGTTACCTGCCTCACCGACCACCTGCATGTCCTCCGCGTTTTCCAGGATCATACGGAAGCCGGTGCGAACCAGCGCCTGGTCATCGGCGAGGAGTATGCGGATCATGCATCGCGTCCTTGGATCGGAAGAGCCGCCCGAACGACGAACCCGCTGCGGGGCCCGGGCCCGGTGGCGAGTCGGCCATCGAGCAACCTTACGCGCTCACGCATGCCCCGCAGCCCGTTGCCGCCGCCATCGTTCCCGGCCAGGCCCTGCCCGTCGTCGCTGACCTCGATGCCGACCTCCGCTTCGCCGTACGAGAGGACCACGTCCGCCTTCGCACCCGTACCGGCGTGTTTCATCGTGTTCGTCAGCGCCTCCTGCACGATGCGATACGCCGATAGGTCAACGGTCGACGGCAGTGCCGTGGGGGTGCCTTCGACGTGCAGCCGGACCGGCGTGCCTGCCCTTCTCACCTGGGTGAGCAGCGTGGACAGTTGCGCGAGCCTGGGCTGCGGGTGCCACGCGTCGTCCACCTCGCCCACCGCGGCGAGCACTCTGCGCATGTCGGCGAGGGAGTCGCGTCCGGTTTTGACGATCGCCTCCAGCGCGGTCCGGGTGTCGGCGGGCCTGTTGTCCAGCGCGGCGGCGCCGCCCTGTGCCTGGATCACCATCACCGACAAGCCGTGCGCAACGACGTCGTGCAACTCCCGGCTGATCCGCCCGCGCTCGGCGGCCACCGCGAGGACCGCCTGCTGGTCCCGTTCCCGTTCGAGATCCTGAGCATGCGCGTGCAGCTCGTCGAGGTACGCCCGGCGGCTGCGCGAGCCGGAGCCGATAGCCCAGGAGGCGACCAGGGCGGATCCGAGCACGGGAAGGCCGCTCCAGGCGTTCCACGCCTGCCGGCCGACCATGCGGACCCCTTCGGCCCCGGCCGGCGGGGCGGTGACCGGACCTACCGGAAGGGTGGTCGCCGCGTGGAACGCTTCCGGGAGCCCGCGTGCTGGACTCGTGGCGAGCGCGTAGTACAGGCTCCAGCCCGTGGCGAGCAGCAGCAGGCCGGCCAGTGCCGCGAGTGAAACGGCCCGGCCGTAGCGGGCGGCGACGGTGCACAGCAGGATCGGCACGCCCAGATCAACGATCATGAGGGGCATGGCCTGGGCCACGTGCGTCACGGCGGATAGCGTGCAGACGGCGAGCATCGGCAACGGCCGGCGCCGACGGAGCGCTACGCCGGCTACGGCGAACGTGGTCGCGACCCACCAGAGCACGATCTGCCCATCATCGGCTGGGTTGCCGGCCATCTGCCGCACGATGGCGTTCGGGTCGTTCACCAGTGCGCAGATCGTGAGTATCGCGAACGCCGGTGCCGCGTCCTGCAACACGGGTCGGTGCGACCAGATACGGAGGGTGACGGCCAGCTGCTGTGTCATGACCATGCGAGCCTACGGCTCGACCGGATGCCGCCGCGTCCATCGCAAGGCAGATTCTGCGGGGCCGGGATACATCTCAAGACAGATGTGACCGTGTGCCCGGAGGCAGACGCGGGTACGGCGCGGCCGGCAGCAGGGTGATCACATGAATCAATATGAACCCCCGGCGGACCGGGCGGTGGGCCGACGGGCCACCTCGACGGTAGCCGTGGTCACCATCGCGCTGGCATCGCTGGTCGCCGGTTCGCCTGCCGCGACGGCGGCAGGAAATACCAAGTCGGAGGTCAAGTGGCAGGCCTGTCCTGCCTACTCCGACGATGTGCTGCGGGCCCGCGGCATCACCGACCAGCGGATGTCGGAGTTCCGCGCCCTGATGAGCCGTACGGAGTGTGGAACGGTCGGCGTTCCGCTGGACTACCGCAAGCCGGACGGCCGGCAGATCACCGTCGCGGTCACCCGGCTCAAGGCCGCGGACCGGGCGCGCCGGCTAGGCAGTATCGCGCTCAATCCGGGCGGGCCGGGTGGTAGCGGATACCTCATGCCCATCGACACCACCATGCGCAACAAGGCGGCCGCGCGGCTCAACGACCGGTACGACCTGATCGGCTTCGATCCTCGCGGCGTCGGCTACAGCACCAAGATCGACTGCCTGCCCTCGGGCCCGGGCGGGGGCGAGCCGGGGCCGGGCCCGGGTGAGGGCGAGCCGGGGCCGGGCCCGGGCGGGGGCGAGCCGGGGCCGGGCCCGGGTGAGGGCGAGCCGCCCCCGGGCCCGGGTGAGGGCGAGCCGGGGCCGCTGACCGAGGAGGCGGCCAAGCTCATCTATGACCGCGACGTGGCCAAGAACAACGCCTGCGGGCGGTCCGATCCCGCCTTCCTCGGTCAGCTCACCACGGTGAACGTGGCCCGCGACCTTGATCGAGTGCGGATCGCACTGGGCGAGAAGAAGTGGAACTTCCTCGGCGTGTCCTGGGGCACCCGGCTCGGAGTGGTCTATCGCAGTTCCTTCCCCGGCAAGGTGAATCGCATGTTCTTGGACAGCGTGGTGAGTCCGCGGTACAGCGTGGACGATTTTGTGGTGGCCACCGCCGCGGCTGCCGAGCGCAACTTCTCGCGCATGTCGGCATGGATCGCGCTGCACCACGACACCTACGGCCTCGGTATCACCCAGAAGCAGGTGCGGGCCGCGGTTCTGGAACTCCGCCAGAAGTACGACGCGAACCCGAAGAAGTTCACCGATTTGAGGATGGCCGTCGACGGTGCGGTGGTCGCCAGGCTGGCCATGCAGGACTCGCCGGAGTGGCTGCAGGTCGGCAAGGCGCTCAAGGAGCTGCAAGCCGCGACCGGTTCTATCGCGCCGCCCACCGTCAAGGAGATCCTCGACAGAGGCTCGATCGGCATGGTGCCCGGCTCACCGGAAGTTCAAAACGCGACGATGAGACAGGCGGTCGCCTGCAACGAGGACCCCAGCCGGATCGGCTTCTCCGCCGCCTGGGCCGCGTACCAGCGGCTCCTTGAGCAGAACCCGGTGACCGGCCGGGCCAGCAGGTTCTTCGTCGAATGCGCCGGTTGGCCGCTGCCGGTGCAAAAAATGCCGGTACACCGTACCGGAGGGTCGCTGGTGCTGTCCGGACACCGCTACGAAGCCGGAACCCCCTACGAGTGGACGACCCAGATGAAATCCGCCATCGGCGGCACGGTTTTCACTGTCAACGACGACGTGCACGGGTCGGTCCTGAAGGAGCAGGGCTGCGCCGCCAAGCTGGTGACGTACTTCACCACGGGCCGAATCGATCATGGCTGCGACGGTGTTCCCGCGGCGTCGTAGAAACCGGCTGACGGTGAGCCAACTGCGCCTGACCGCAGACTTCCGGACCTGACCCCACGGTCCTCGGGGAGCGGGCAGGCCACCGCCTGGTTGCTGGGGAGGCACCACGCGTCTCGCCCCAGCGACCGGCGTGCTCCGTCAACGGCTCCTGATCGCCGGAGGATCAGGTCGGTGAAGGCGTGCCCGGCTAGCTGATCATCGAGCTTGGCCGGCGTCGCGGCCTCCGTGACCGCCCAGGACTCGTGTGAATCGCAACACCTCCACCCAGGCCTGTTCGACATGACCACAACCAAGACCACACGCACCGAAGCCGGTGCTCGCTCACAGATGGAGAACGAGATGGAAGCCATCATCTTCCGGACAAGGCGCGTGTGCCGGACCAGCGCGATGGCCGTCCTGCTGACGACCGTTGCGCTGGTCTCCGGGGCCTGCTCCAGCGGCGACGAACCGGGCAGGACCGTGGCGTCCGTGACACCCGGGGGTGGTTCGACCTCCGCCGCCACGCAGGCCGCCCAGGGGAAGGCCGACATTCTGGCCTATGCCAAGTGCATGCGCGAGAACGGCATGCCCGACTTCCCGGACCCGCAGCCCGGAGGCGGCCTCGGCCTGCCGCCCGGGGTCGACCCCAACTCCCCGGAGTTCAAGAAGACGGAGGACAAGTGCAGGCACTTCATGGGGCCCGACCAGGAGAAGAGGGACGGGGAGCAGACGTGGCCCTCGGCGGAGAAGCTCAAATACGCCCAGTGCATGCGTGACAACGGCGTGCCGAAGTTCCCGGACCCCGATGCGCAAGGCGGATTCAAATTCAAAGAGGGTGGCCCTGTCGACCCCCAATCGCCGCAGTTCAAGAAGGCGGAGGCCGTCTGCGCGAAGTACCAGCCGCAGAACATCGCGAGGACGGGTCCCGGGAGCGGGCCGTGAATGCTCCGCGGATCTCGATGGGAGACGCGGAGGTCAGCCCGTCCGGTGGGAAGCGCCGACGGCGGCGCGGACAGGTGGCAGCGGTCGTCGTGGCGGTCCTGGCCTTGGCAGGTGCGGGGATCGCCCTCACGGATCCGTTCGGCGCCCAGACCAAGACGGCGCCGGTCGAAAGCACCGCTGCCACCGGGCTGGCGCAGGTGACCAAGGGAGCTCTGTCGGCTCGGACCCTGGAGAACGGGACGCTGGGCTATGCGGGTGACTACCAGGTGGTCAACAAGGCCAGTGGCACGGTCACCAAGCTGCCGGCGATCGGCCAGACGGTCGGTCAGGGCAAGGCGCTGTATCGGGTGGACGGCAAGCCGGTGATCCTGCTGCGGGGTGCCTACACGTCGGCCTACCGGGATCTGTCGTGGGGGATGGAGGGTGTCGACGTCAAACAACTGAACGCCGCGCTCGTCACCCTCGGATATGCCACCAAGGACGAGATCGACCCCGATTCGAACTACTTCGGCCGACAGACCTACTACGCACTCACCGAGCTGCAGGATGACGTGGGCCTGGCCGAGACCGGGCAACTGCCGCTCGGGCAGGCGGTGTTCCTGCCGGCCGAACAGATCAGGGTCACCAAGGTCAGCGCGGTACGCGGTGGCTCGGTGGCGCCCGGATCCGTGGTTCTGCAGGCCTCTTCGACGGCCCGGCAGGTCACTGTCGCGCTGAGCGCGAGCCAGCAGTCCGACGTCGCGGTCGGTGACAAGGTGACCATCTCGCTGCCCAACGGCAGGACCACCCCGGGCGTGGTGTCGTCGGTGGGGAAAGTGGCGACGAAGGCGGACGACAGCACGACCGTCGAGGTGCAGATCAGACCGTCCAAGCCGAAGGCGACCGGCCGGCTCGATCAGGCGCCGGTGCAGGTGTCCATCGTGTCCGAGACGGTGAAGGACGTGCTGTCGGTGCCGGTGAACGCGCTGCTGGCGCTGGCCGGCGGCGGGTACGCCGCGGAGGTCGTCGAGGCCGGCGGCGCGCACCGGCTGATCCCGGTGGAGACGGGGCTGTTCGACGACAGCGCGGGCATGGTCGAGGTCACCGGTGAGGGGCTGGCGGCCGGCCAGAACGTCGTGGTGCCGGCCTCATGACCGGCGTGGACGCGGAAACAAGCGTGGCCGGTGGCCGGCACACCGGTGAGCCGGTCCTGCAGTTGGACGAGGTGACCAAGATCTACCCCGGAGCTTCCCCGGTGGTGGCGCTGGACAAGGCAGGCTTCACCATCCGCTGGGGTGAGTTGGTGGCGATCGTGGGCCCGTCGGGTTCGGGCAAATCGACGCTGCTGCAGGTGATGGGCACCCTGGACCGTCCCACCTCGGGGACGGTCCGGATCGTCGGGGACGACGTCGCCAAGATGTCGGACCGGGCGCTGGCGCGGTTGCGGGCGACCCGGATCGGGTTCGTATTCCAGCAGTTCTTCCTGGCCGAGCACGCCACCGCCCTGGAGAACGTCGCCGACGGGATGCTGTATTCGGGGGTCAGGCACGGTGCGCGGATACGGGCCGCGGCTGCGGCGCTGGCCCGGGTCGGGCTCGGCCACCGGCTCGACCACCGTCCGCCGCAGCTGTCGGGGGGCGAGCGGCAGCGGGTCGCGATCGCTCGGGCCCTGGTCAGCAATCCGGCGATCGTGCTGGCCGACGAGCCCACCGGCAACCTCGACAGCGTCTCCGGAGCTGCGATCTTCAAGCTGCTCAAGGAACTCAACGCCGAGGGCGCCACCATCATCATGATCACCCACGACCGTGAACTGGCCGCACGACTGCCGCGCCGCATCGAGGTCCTCGACGGCCGTATCGTCGCCGACGTCACCGCGGCGGAGCAGCCTCTGCCCACCGGAAGGCACCTGCCATGACCACCACGGCTCTCGGCCGGCTGCATCCGGCCGACCTGGCCCGGACCGCTGTTGCGGGGCTGCGCACCAGGCGGATGCGGGCCGCACTGTCGGCGCTGGGCATCGCCATCGGCGTCGCGGCGATGGTGGCGGTGATGGGGCTGTCCGCCTCCTCCCAGGCGGGACTGCTGGCCGAGATCGACAAGCTGGGCACCAACCTGCTGACGGTCAGCCCGGGCCAGATCCTGGGCGGCGGGGGCGCCAAGCTCCCGTTCGGCGCTCCGGGGATGATCGCTCGGATCGGCCCGGTCGAAACGGTCCAGCACACCGGCAAGACCAAGGCTAACGCCTTTCGCAGCCCGTACATCCCGAGCATCAACACCAATGCCCTTACGGTCAACGCCGCGAGCCTGGACCTGCCCGCCGCGGTGCGCACGACCGTCGCCCAGGGCAGCTACCTCAACGCCGCCACCGCCGAGCAGCCGGTCGCCGTGCTCGGTTCGGCCGCCGCCACCCGGCTGGGCATCGCCCGGATCCACTCGGGGATGCGCGTCTGGGTCGGCGGGCAGTGGTTCTATGTCGCGGGGATCCTCAATCCCGCAACCCTGACGCCCGAGATCGACTCCTCGGTGCTGGTCGGCTACCCGGCCGCGCAGAAGTACCTGCACTTCGACGGCCACCCGTCCACCATCTACGTGCGGGCCCAGACCGACCAGGTCCAAGACGTCCAAAAGGTGCTGGCCGCAACAGCCAACCCGAAGAACGCCAACGAGGTCAGCGTCAGCCGGCCCTCGGCCGCTCTGGTGGCCCGCGTCGCGGTCCAGTCCGCGCTGAACGGCCTCTTCCTCGGGCTCGGCGCGGTGGCCCTGCTCGTCGGCGGCATCGGCGTCGCCAACACCATGGTCATCTCGGTGCTCGAACGCCGCTCCGAGATCGGGCTCCGGCGCGCGCTCGGCGCCACCAAGGGCAACATCCGCCTGCAGTTCCTGGCCGAGGCGATCCTGCTCGCCGCAATCGGCGGCGCCGCCGGGGTGGCGATGGGAACGATCGCCACGGCCATCTACGCCAACGTCAAAGGCTGGGCCACGGTGGTTCCGCCGCTCGCCTGGGCAGGCGGACTCGGTGCGGCCATCGCCATCGGCGCCGTCGCCGGCCTGCTCCCCGCACTCCGCGCCGCACGCATGCAGCCCACCGAGGCCCTCCGGGCCTCCTGAAGGGGTCTCGGTAGTAATCGCGGAAAATCCAACGGATATCGCTGACCAGCGTCGACGTGGAGCCCTCGGGCAAGGTCAGCAGCATCCTCGGCCCGGCCCACCGCACCCACCAACCGGCACACCAACCTGCGGTGCCCTCACATCAGAGCAGGTCAGGGGCACATCTGTTGGATTTTCCGCGATTACTACCGGGACCCGTAAGCGAATCGAGACCTTAGTCATAGGGGTCCAGGTTCACCGCAGGTCAGAGGCAACTTCGTTGGAAATTTCTTCATTACTACCGGGACCCCGCAATGCGACGTCCCCGCCGGCAGCGCCTGCCGCACCCGCGCCGGGAAGACCGCCGCGAAGTACCACACCGCACGGTTCATCCTCGTGCCCTCGCTACGGGACGAACTCACCGCGCCCGTCCCCGCCTACCGCGGACCGGGCAAGAAGTGGACACAGGGCCCCGATGTCGCCCCGGCGAAGCCGGAAACGAACGGGACGCCGATCCGGATCGGCTACGCCCGCTGCTCCACCGCCACCCAGGAACTGCAAAGCCAGCTCGACGCCCTCGCGGCCGCGCACTGCACACGGGTTTTCTCCGAGAAGATCAGCACCCGCATCAAGATCCGCCCCGAACTGGAGAAAGCACTCACCCTCGCCCACGAGATCAAGACCGCCGCCCCGGACCAGCCGGTCGTCCTCACCGTGCACGAGATGAAACGCCTCGCCCGCAACGCCGCCGAGCTGATGACCCTCTCCTCCCTGCTACAAGGCGGCGGGGTGCAACTGGAGCTGCTCACCGGACCCCTGACCGGGATCTACGACCCGCACGGCATGGGCCCCATGCTCTTCGCCGTACTCGCCGTCACCGCCCAGCTCGACCGCGACTACATCCGCGAGAAAACCCTCGAAGGCCAGCAAGCCGCCGCCACACGCGGCAACCACGGCGGCCGACCCAAGGTGATCGACGAGGACGACGTGCTCTTCGCCCGCGCACTATGCGAGAAAGGCACCCCGATGCCCGACATCGTGAAAAAACTGACCATCAAAACCGGCAAGAACGCCGGCCAGCACCCCTCAGTCGCCTCGCTCTACCGCGCCCTCGCCGACAACGACGCCTGACCAGCAGCTTCGGGAGCTCATTGCCCCTTTCGCTCGTATCCCGGCGATCCCCCATGTACGCACCTATGTCACGCACACCCCCGATTCCGATACGCTCACCCGCCATGCGCATCGGAGTCGCCAGGGTCAGCACATGCGATCAGCGTCCGGAAGCCCAACAGGACGCCCTCCGCGCGGCCGGCTGCGAGAAGGTCTTCACCGACAAGGCGAGCGGCAAGCTCGCCCGCCGCCCCGAGCTCGGCAAAGCGCTCATGGTCGCCCGCGAAGGGGATCAGATCGTCGTCACCAAGCCGGACCGGCTCGGCCGCTCCCTGGAGAACTTGATCGAGCTGTCCAAGCAGCTGCAGGAACGCGACGTCGACCTGGTGGTACTCGACCAGGACATCGACACCTCCACCGCCATGGGCAGAATGTTCTTCCAGATCCTCGGCGCCATCGCCTCAAAGTGCAACAGCGCTGTCATATCGGCAGAACGGGGCCATGGGACTCGATCGGCAATGACACGGAGAGGCGAGAGCGCTACGCTCAATCGGCTCAACGTTTAGTAAAATCGCATTAAATAGGAGTCTACCAAAGGTATGGAGCTTCGTCAAACCGAATCCGCCCGCACCAAGGCACTACGGGCCGAGCAGTCCCGCCTCACCACCCTCTACGACCGGCTCGACACCGTCCGAGAACAGACCAAGGCCGCACTTGCCCGGATACACGCAGACGGTGAGGCCGGTGGACTCCACCAGGCCAGGTTCGAGCGGGAGGTCTCCGCAGGGGAGAGCGCGCGCCACCTGGCGCAGCTGTCCGGGGTCGAGCACGGCCTGTGCTTCGGCAGGGTCGACGACACCGACGGCGACACCCGTTACATCGGCCGGATCGGCCTGCGCGGCGCCGACCACGACATCCTCCTGACCGACTGGCGCGCCCCGGCCGCCCGCCCCTTCTACACCGCCACCCCCGGTAACCCCGGCTCGCTGGTGCGCCGCCGCCACCTGCACACCCGTCACCGCACCGTGGTCGACCTCGATGACGAGGTGTTCGATCTGGAGCGCCTCAGCGAGGGCGACCGTCGCGCGCTGGTAGGCGAGGCCGCGCTCCTGGCGGCCCTGCGGCGTGGCCGTACCGGGCGGATGAGCGAGGTGGTGGCCACCATACAGACCGAGCAGGACCGGGTGATCCGCTCCGGCCTGCCCGGCACCTTGGTGGTGCAGGGCGGTCCCGGAACGGGCAAGACCGTCGCAGCCCTGCACCGGGCGGCTTTCCTGCTGTACGCCCACCGCGCCACCCTGGAACGGCGCGGCGTGCTGGTGGTGGGGCCCAACGCGACGTTCTCGCGCTACATCGGCCAGGTGCTGCCCTCCCTCGGTGAGAGCGACGTGGTGCTCTCAGCCGTCGGTGAGCTGTATCCCGGCGTGCGCGCCACCGCCGTCGACGACCCGCCCGCCGCCGTGGTCAAGGGCGACCTGCGCATGGCCGAGGTGGTCGCCGCCGCCCTCCGCGACCGCCAGCGGGTCCCCGCCGGCGACCTGGAGGTCTCGATCGTGGTGCGGACCTCGCTGCGCGCGGGAGTGGAGGTCGTGGTCGAGCGGATGACGCTGCGGGCCGACCACGCCGCCTGCGTGGCCGCCCGGGACCGGGCCAGGGCCGCCCGCCACCCGCACAACGTGGCCCGCAAGCTGTTTTTGCTGGACCTGCTCCGGGCGCTGGCCCTGGACGAAGCCGCCCAGCTGGACCGTCCGATGGACACCGAAGACATCCGCTACGCCCGCAAGGTGCTGTGGTCCCAGCCGTCCGTGCGCGAGGCGCTGGACGGGCTGTGGCCGCCGCTCACCCCCGAACGCCTCATCGCGGACCTGTTCGCCGACGCCGGAGCGGTCGCCTCGGCCGCCCCCGGCCTGTCGCCGGCCGAACGGGAGACCCTGCTGAGGCCGTACGGCGGGCCGTGGACGGTCGGTGACGTCCCCCTGCTGGACGAGGCCGCCGAGCTTCTGGGTGAAGAGGAGATCGACGACACGGCTGCCGGGGAACTCGCCGAACAGGAGCGCCAGGACGCGGAGCGGTACGCATTGGGCGTTCTGGAGTTCACCGGTCTGCTGGAGGAGGAGATGATGCAGGCCACCGCGCTGGCCGGACGCCACGAGGCACCCGCGCCGGCCACGACCACCGCTCAGCGGGCCGGAGCCGACCGGCGCTGGGCCTACGGGCACGTCATCGTGGACGAGGCGCAGGAACTGTCGGCGATGGCATGGCGGACCGTGATGCGCCGGATCCCGTCACGCTCGCTGACGGTCGTGGGCGACATCGCCCAGACCGGGTCGGCCGCCGGGGCCCGCTCCTGGGGGCAGATGCTCGACCCCTATGTCAGGGGCCGCTGGCGGCAGGAGGACCTGCTGGTCAACTACCGCACCCCGGCGGAGATCATGAAGGTGGCCGCCGACGTGCTCGCCGCCGTCGCGCCCGGCACCCCGCTTCCCGAATCGGTCCGCGACGGCGGGGCCCCGCCGCGGGCCGTGCTCCTCGACCCCGACTCCCCCGACCTGCCGGCCGGGCTGACCGCCCTGGTCGCGGCCGACCTCGCGGAGATCGGTGAGGGCCGCCTGGCCGTCATCGTCCCCGACGCCCGGCACCACGGGATCGCCGCGCTCTTCCCCCGCCACGACGACATCCTGGACTCCCCCGTCGCGGTCCTGACCGTCACCGCCTCCAAGGGACTGGAGTTCGACGCCGTGGTGGTCGTCGAACCCGGGGAGATCCTGGCCCAGACCCCGATGGGCGGTCATGACCTGTACGTGGCGATCACCCGCGCGACGCGGCGGCTGACCGTGACACACCGGGGAGAGCTGCCGGGGATGCTGGTCAGGCTTGAACAGCACTAGCCTGGGTGTGCTCGGTCGTCGTGTCAGGGAGGGAAAGCCGATGTCGCCGGTTCTGGAGAGCACGGCTCGCGCGCTGCTGCGCAGGATCGCGGTGGAGCAGGCCGGATCACGGCTGCCGTCCCTGGCGGCGGCCGTGATCCGCGACGGGCGGCTCGTCTGGTTCGGCGCGCGCGGCCGGGTGGAGGGCGCCGTGCCCGAGCAGTCCACCCAGTACCGGATCGGTTCCATAACCAAGAGCATGGTCGCCACCGTGGTCATGCGGCTGCGCGACGAGGGCCGGGTGGACCTGCTCGATCCGCTCGGCAAACACGTCCCGGGCACGCCGGTCGGCGAGGTGACGGTGGCCCAGCTGCTGTCGCACACCGCCGGGCTGACCGCCGAGCCGCCCGGCCAGTGGTGGGAGCGGACTCCGGGCATGCCGGCCGAGGAACTCATCGCCCTGCTCGGCCCCCAGAGCGCCCGGCACCGGCCCGGCCGCCGCTTCCACTACTCCAACCTGGGTTTCGCCCTGCTGGGTGAGCTGGTCGCCCGGCACCGGGGCATGAGCTGGGCGCGGGCCGTGCAGGCCGAGGTCCTGGAGCCGCTGGGCATGCGCGACACCACGTCGCGGCCACGTGCCCCGCACGCGCGCGGCTACGCCGTGCACCCGTGGGCGGATGTGCTGCTGCCCGAGCCCGAGCACGACGCGGTGGCCATGGCCCCGGCAGGGCAGCTGTGGTCCACCCCCGCCGACCTCGCCCGGTGGGCGGCGTTCCTGGCCGGCGACACCGCAGGTGTGCTCGATCCGGCCACGCTGGCCGAGATGCGCGAGCCGGCGACCGTCGACGACGGCGACGCCTGGACCGGCGGCTTCGGCCTGGGCCTGCAGCTGGCCCGGGCGGGTGGGCGCCGCCTGGCCGGTCACGGCGGCTCCATGCCGGGCTTCCTGGCCACGGTCTGGGCCGACCCCTCCGACAGGGTGGGCGTGCTGTACATGACGAACGCCACCTCCGGGGCGAGCCGTACGCTGCCGACCGAACTGCTGGCCATCCTCGACGAGCACGAGCCACGCCTGCCGGCCGAATGGGAGTCCGCCGACGTCGACCCCGGCCTGCTGGAGCTCACCGGCCCGTGGTACTGGGGGCCGAGCGCGTACGCACTACGGCTGCTGGCCGGCCGTGACCTTTCCCTCGCCCCGATCGGCGGCGGCGGCCGGGCCTCCCTGTTCGTCGCCCAGGCCGACGGCACCTGGCTCGGCCAGGAGGGCTACTACGCCGGTGAGACGCTGCGCCTGGTCCGCCGGGCCGACGGCTCCCTCAGCCACCTCGACCTCAACACCTTCGTCTTCACCCGCACCCCCTACGACCCCGCCGCCGAGATACCGGGCGGGGTGGACGGCGGCGGCTGGCGCGGTTGATCCTGCCGTCCGACGGCTTTATGGGCGCCGGCGGGCGAACGCGGGGTCCCGAAGGCCATGGGCCCGGGAACGGTCTCGGCGGCTCCCGGGCGAGCTCGGCGCATCGGCGCTGTTCAGGTGTTGATCTGCAGGATCCATACCGACACGTGCTCCGCCCCGCGGGTGTAGACGAGGCGGAACGCGTCGGTGCGGAGTTCGAACGCGTCGGGGATGCCGCCGTACGGCCGCGCCCCCAAGGGTTCGGGCTCCTCGGCGAGATCGAGCAGGGTGTCGATGATCGCGGCACGTAGGCCGAGGGCGGTCTGGCTCAGGGCCTCGCGGACGGCGTCGGCGAGATCGAGAGCCCGCTTCAAGAGCGGTCGCCGGGCGCGGGGAGGCCGAAGTCGGCGTGCAGTTCGGCGCGGCTCTCGTAGCGGTGCGTGCGCAGCTCACCCCGCTCGCGGGCGGCGATGGCCTCGCGGACCTGGCCGGCCTCCAGCTCCTGGCGGGCCTGAAGCAGCGCCTCGTAGTCGGATTCGGAGATGAGGACGGCGCGCTCGGTGGTGGAGCGCCTGATCGTGGTGGGCTGGTGGCCGTGGACGGCTCGGGCGACGAGGGTGCCGAGCTGCGAGCGGGCTTCAGCGATGCCCAGGGAGTCGATGGTCACACGGCCAGCATAGGCCCGCATGTACATGTTGCACATGATGATCCAGGTGAACAATCATCGGTTGTAACGCCGGAAAAATCCGCTCTCGCTCCCAACCGGTCAGAGAGCGCCGCCCGGGGGTGCGGGCAGGCCAGGACCAGAAGGCCGGCGGCGATGAAAGGGACGCAGCGTCAACCGAGCCGCCCGGCGACCGCTGCGGCCGGGCCGGCGGCGAGGGGGCTGTGCAGCATCTCCACCCGGTGCACCACGCGCGGCGCGCTCAGCGGCACTCCGGCCGTCACCGACGAGGGCAGCAGGGTCAGACCGTGCCCGGCGGCGGCGAGGTTCAGCACGGTACGCAGGTCTTCTCCGTCGTAGTGGAACCCCACCCGGAACCCGCCCACACCGCTCAGCTCGCGCAACCGCTCCACCGACACGGCGGCCGGGGCCTGCAACCACAGCGCGTCGGCCAGGTCGGCCAGCGCCAGTCCACGCCGGCGAGACAGGGGGTGGCCGGTGGGCAGGACCACCACCAGCTCCTCCTCGGCCACACCGACGCCGGCCGGTGACCCCGCGTCCGGCAGTCGCAACGGGTCGCTGGGCGCGGCGATCCCGTCGACGAACCCGAGATCGGCGGCACCGGAGGCGATCTGCTCGGCGACGCTTTCCCGCCCGGCCGTGCGTAGCGTCACCGCCAGCCGTTCTCGCGCCAGGCTCCGGGCGATCGCCGGAGTGCACGCCAGCGGGGAGGCCACCACGCTCAGCCGTTCGATCGGGCCGGTGGCGGCGCGCAGGACATCGGCGCGGGCGGCCCGATGGCGCAGGAGCAGCGGGCCGGCGTGCTCCAGCAGGCGTTCCCCCGCCGGGGTGGGTCTCACCGGACGGCGATGCAGCAGAGCCAGGCCGAGGTCCGCCTCCAGCGCGGCGATCTGCTGCGACACCGCCGACTGGGTGTAGCCGAGTTCCTCGGCGGCGGCGGAGAAGGAACGCCAATGGACGACGGTCACGAACGTGCGCAGCAGATGAGGATCCACGATGCATCAGTATCGCTTATCAGGTCAGCAGTAATCATCGTTGGCGCTTACCTCGGTGCCCCGGCAAAGATAAGGGACATGACGACCGCGAGAATCGCCCTGGTGGGCGACAGGTCCCCCAGCGTCCAGGCGCACGCGCGCATCCCCTCCCTCCTTGAGGCGCTGCGCGAACGCGACGGGCTGACGCTGGACGCCTACTGGATTTCCACAACCGAGACAGCCGACCTGGAGGGATTCGACGGCATCTGGATGCTGCCCGGTAGCCCGTACCGCAGCGAGGCGGGTGCGGTGAACGCCGCCCGCACCGCCCGTGAGCACGCCATCCCGTTCCTGGGCACCTGCGGCGGCTTCCAGCACACCCTGCTGGAGTACGCGCGTAACGTCCTCGGCCTGCCGGTCGCGCACGCCGAGAACGACCCGGACGCCGACGACTTCCTGCTGATGCCGCTGGCGTGCTCGCTCGCGGGCCACGAGGACGAGGTACGGCTGACGCCCGGCTCGCTGGCCGAGAGGATCATCGGCGCCACCAGGACGGTGGAGAAGTACTCCTGCAACTTCGGTCTCAACCCCGCCTACCTGCCGGCGCTGCGGGAGGGCGGCCTGAGTTTCACCGGCCGCGACGCCGCCGGAGCCGTCCGGGTGCTCGAACTGCCGGAGCACCCGTTCTTCCTGGCCACGCTCTTCCAGCCCGAACTGGCCGGGGACGGCAGCCGGCCGCACCCGATCATCACCGCGTTCGCCTCGGCCTCTGTCGCGCTGGCCGCGCCAAGGACCCCTGCCTGAGAGAGGACACACCCGCCGGGCCGCGATCACGGCAGGCCCTTCTGTCGCCTGTAGTCGTTCCACACGCTGACGCAGTAGGCGTAGCGCCCGTCACCGGGCTGGAGGTGCCGGCAGGCGTAGGCGGCGCTGAGCCGGTCGGCCGGGGTCTCGGGGACGACCGAGGTGTCGGGAATGGCGGATGTCCTGGGGGTCTGGAAGGTGGCGGGGGCGCCGATGCCCCCGCGGTGGCCGGCGTTCCCGCGGCGGGCGGTCTTGGCGCGGGGCGCCGGGGGCTTCGGCCCGATGACCCTGGCCTGTTGCGGCGCACCGGGCCCGTGATGGTGCCGCTCGCCCCGGCTGCCCTCCCGGCTGCCCTGGACGTCGGGAACAGCGCGGCTCTGAGACCGCTCGGCGGCACGGCTCTGAGAGCGTCCGAGTGCGCGCGACGCCGCCGGTTTCCGGCTACGGGTCGTCTTCGCCGGGCCGGCGGGCCGGGGGGTGACCACAGGCAGGCGACCGGCGGGCGGCACGGTGGTCACCCCCAGAGCGACCACCGTGCCGTGGCCGGCAATCCGTGAGGCGGCGGCCTCGACGGTGGACGTCCGGGACGTCGGCGACCATCCCGACGACCAGAGGCCCACTCCGGCGGCCACGAGGAACCCGCAGATCAGCGCGGGCCGGAGAAACTGCTCACGCACGGCCTGCGGCAACGGCCACGCCCGCGCCCGGCAGAAGCGGGGCGGCGGAGGCGAGTGCGGAGGCGGAGGTGAGTGCGGCCACGCCGGCCGGACGTCGACGCTGAACCGCGACCCGTATATGAACGGATCACCGGCACTGCCCTGGGCCCCGGCCTGCGTCCCGTCCGCGGAATCCGCCGGACCCAGCGGGTCGGGCCCCGGCGGGTCCGGCGGCTCGCCGTACGGCATGCGGCCACGTGGGCCCGCACTCGGGCCGCGCCCGCGCACCGAGTCGTGATCACCTTGCATCTCGCCTCCCCTGTCACGTTTGATCTCCCCCAGCTTGCCGAAAACTACGCACTGTATGGGCCGTGTAACAGTCCGCTCTTACAGACCTGTTATCGGGCCACGGGGCGAACCCTCCGCAACGCCGTCAAAGCTCTGGGGGTGAGGGTCTGCGCCGGACAGGATGTGCTCGGACAGGTTCGGCGGCGGGGCCGAATCCGGTGAACCGCGCTGGATGGGCGGCAGGCGGCCGTTCCGGGTGAGGGTCCCCGGACTCAAGGGCCTCACCCGGAACGGCCTCGCGTCGAATGTCAGCGGACCTTGCCGAAGAACTCGCGGACGTCGGCCGCGAGCGCCTCGGGAACATCCATGGCGAGGAAGTGGTGTCCCCCGACGTTGCTGTCGGGCCAGTGGATGACGGTGTTGTGACGCTCGGCCAGGCGGCGGATCGCGGGCGGACCGCAGTAGACGCCCGTGGGCACCTCCAGCTGGCCCTCCGGCCAGTTGAACTCGCTGCTTTCGTACATGAACCACGACGAGGAGCCCGACGTCCCGGTCAGCCAGTACAGGGTCACGTTGGTCAGGATCAGGTCCCGGTCGATGGCCTCCTCGGGCAGGTAGGCCGTGCCGGCGAACTCCCACAGTTTCTGCAGGTGCCACGAGAGCAGGGCCGTCGGAGAGTCGTGCCAGCCGTAGGAGAAGGTCTGCGGTGCGGCGCGCAGCAGGCGGTGGTGGTCGACGCCTCCCGACCACTGCTGCATCAGCACGTACTGCTCAAGCTCCTCGGGTGTCAGTTCGGGGACGTCCTTCTCGGTGGGAAAGCCGATCCCGCCGTTGATGTGGACGCCGACGACATGTTCGGGATCGACCTTGGCGACCTCCGGGGCGACGTACGCGCCGAGGTCTCCCCCCTGGGTGCCGTAGCGCTCGTAGCCGAGTCGGCGCATCAGCTCCGCCCACATCCGTGCCACGCGCGTGACGCTCCAGCCGGTCTCGCGCGGTGGCGCGGAGAACACGAATCCCGGCACCGACGGCACGACGACGTGGAACGCCTGGGACGGGTCGCCGCCGTACGCGCGGGGGTCGGTGAGGGGGCCGATGAGATCGGCGAACTCCACGAACGAGTTCGGCCAGCCGTGGGTGAGGATGAGCGGCAGGGCGTCGGGCTCAGGAGAGCGCACGTGCAAGAAGTGCACGTCCTGGCCGTCGATCTCCGTCATGAACTGCGGAAACCCGTTCAGCCGCTCTTCGTGCCCACGCCAGTCGTACCCGTTGCGCCAGTATTCGGTCAGCTCCTTGAGGTAGCCGACGGGCACGCCGCGGCTCCACCCCTCACCGGGCAGTTGCAGAGGCCAGCGGGTGCGGCCCAGCCGGTCACGCAGGTCGTCCAGGTCGGCCTGGGGGACGTCGATGCGGAAAGGGTGGATATCGGTGCTCATGGTTCTCCTCGGTGGCCACGTCCGCCGGGCGGCGGACGGTGTCACGCCACGGCGCCCCGGACAGTCCCGGTGGTGCGCTGCGGTGACGGATCGACACTAAGGGCCATATAGGTCAGATCCTGTCCCACATGACCGGGATGATGGTTCCCATGAGCGACACTCCCGCACGCCTGCTTCAGCTTCTGTCCCTGCTGCAGACACCACGCGAATGGCCGGGCAGCGAACTGGCGGAGCGTCTGCGGGTCAGCCCCCGGACGATCCGCCGTGATGTCGATCGCCTGCGTGAGCTGGGGTATCCGGTGCAGGCGTCGATGGGGGCGGTGGGCGGCTACCGGCTCGCCGCGGGCACGGCCATGCCGCCGCTGCTGCTGGACGACGAGGAGGCGGTGGCCATCGCGGTCGGCCTGCGCACCGCGGCCGGGCAGCCGGTGAACGGCATCGAGGAGGCGTCGGTGCGGGCCCTGGCCAAACTGGAGCAGGTGCTGCCGTCGCGGCTGCGGCACCGGGTCGGCGCGCTCGGTACCGCCACGGTCTCGATGCTTGCCGGCAGCGGGCAGGGTGTCGACCCGCAGACCCTGACGGTGCTCGCCGGAGCCGTCGCCAACCGTGAAGGGCTGCGGTTCGCCTACCAGGCGGGGGACGGGAGCCGGAGCAGGCGTCTGGTCGAGCCGTACCGTCTGGTGGCGGCCGCGCGCCGCTGGTATCTGCTGGCCTACGACAACGACCGCGACGACTGGAGGATCTTCCGGGTCGACCGGATCGGCGACCCGCGGCCGACCGGCGTGCGGGTCGCGGCTCGCGAGCTGCCCGAGCAGGGCGCGGCCGCCTTCGTCACCCGCAAGATGTACTCGATGGCACCCACCTACGAGGTGGTGGCGACCGTTCACCTTCCGGCCGGCGAGGTGGCGCAGCGGCTTGGCGTCGCCCCGGGCGACGTCCAGCCGCTCGACGAGCGCAGTTGCCGTCTGCGCGAGTATGCCGACACCCTGGAGTGGCTGGCTTCACGGCTGCTCATGCTCGGCTGCGAGTTCGAGGTGCACGAGCCGCCGGAGTTGCTGGCGTACCTGCGCGCGCTGGGCGCCCGTGCCACCCGCGCGGCCGGGGGTCCGGGGGTGGGGGGACCCCGATCACAGAGCCTGCCGCGATCCCGGCCGCGACCGGCAGTCAGACCGGCGCGGTGAGCTGAGGCAAGCCCTTGACCGCAACGGAGAAGGCGTTCACCACGACCCCATAGAACTGCGCGTTCGGCACGAACTCTCGCACCGTCCAGCCTGCATTCACCGCATACAGAGAAACCGCCGGGCCACTCACCCCGGCCGGCGGCCATGCGAACCTCCCGCCAGGTGCCGACGAGCCCGACCGCACTGATGGCACCGGCCGCGCAGTCGGCGAGCACCACGCCCTCGGCCGGGCCGAGAAGCAACACCAGGGCAGGCACCGCGACGAGCGCGAACCCGATCCCCTGGGTGACGGCGGGCGTCTGCCCTGTTTGGGGGCTACCGCGGGTCCTGCTCAGACAACTCGGACGACGTGCTTTCCGCGGACGCCGCCGGCTTCCAGCGCTCGGCCTGCACCACGTGCACAGCTCACCGACGGCGCGACCCGCCATCTGCTAACCCATTCAGGTGGATGCGGCGGACCGAGGGGAGGAGGCGCCCGAGGGCTACCCGGCCCGGGTCACCGCCCGGAGCCGGCGGCTTCTCCCTCGGTATCGCCCGCAGCATGACGTCGCAGGAGGTCTGGCGGACGCCGGTGTTCTACCGGGTCAACGCCGTCATCACCTCGGTGTGGGGTGCGGCCTTCACCGTGGCCGCCCTCTCCCTGGCCCTGCTGCTGCACGAGGTCCCGCACGCGACCGCCGCCGTCATCGCCATCAAGGTCGTCACCTTCGTGGCGCCCGCCGTCTTCACCGCCCGCTACCCCCGGACCGTCGCCGCCCGCCACGCCGTCTGATCCCCGAACCGCCTGGAGCCAGGATGACCACGGCGATGACGGCCCACCCGAAGCGGGATCCGGCCACCGGAGAACTGCATTTCTTCGGGTACGGCTTCTTCGCCCTCTACCTGACCTACCACCGCCTGTCCGCCACGGGGACGCTGGTGGAGAGCCGGGTCGTGGACGTTCCCGGGCCGACGATGGTCCACGACTTCGCGGTCACGGAGAACCACGTCGTCTGGCTGGACCTGCCGGTCGTCTTCGACGCCGGCATGCTCGGCCGCGGCATGCCGTTCCGCTGGGAGGACTCCTATGGCGCCAGGATCGGCGTCATGGACCGGGCAGGCCGGGTGACCTGGTTCGACGTCGATCCGTGTTACGTCTTCCACGTCGGCAACGCGCGTGAGGACGCCGGGGCCGCCGAGGCCGGCGGCGCCGGCCACAGCAGGGAGCTCGGCGCGCGGCCCGGCGAGGCGATCTTCGTGCCCGCCTCCGGCGCCACGTCCGAAGACGACGGCTGGCTGCTGTCGATCGTCACCGACCACGCGGGAGACGGCTCGCACCTGCTCGTCCTGGACGCCTCGAGCCTGGACTCCGTCGCCTCCGTACGGCTCCCGCGGCGCGTCCCGGCCGGCTTCCACGGCTCCTGGCTCCCCGATCACGGAGCCATGGTCTCCGCGCCGTGACCGGGATCGCCTGGTCTCTCGGTCACTGCCACCGGCGGCCGTCGGGCGCCGCCCGGCGATCCTCGGTTCAGATCGTGGAGGCCAGCCACGGACGCACCGTCGGCACGACGTGAGCGGCCTGCATGGCCCCCGTGTGGTCGAGCCCCTCCAGAACCCGCACGTCCCAGCCGAGGGCTTCGAGCTCGGCGCGCCGGCTCGTGATCGGGCCCGCCATGCTCACGTGCACGCCGCCCCAGCGCTCGTCGTAGTCGATTTCGTCCGCCGAACCCACGAAGCACAGGCGCGGGCAGCCGATCCGCGTCTGGGCGGCCCGGTCGTCGAATCCCTGCAGTTCCCGATACAGCGTGACGAACTGCTGGGTCTGGGCCCTTGTCATCGACACCTCCACCGACGACCAGTCGCCGGGCTCCGTCGACGCCCGCGGGGCCGCAGGGGTGCTCTCGGCCGTGAGGGACATCTCATGGGTCGCCGTGGTCACGCGCAGCATCTCCGCGTACGGCCCGCCGACCGGCGGGAAGCCGCCCATGATGAGCGCCGAGAGACGGTCGGTCCGGATCGCGAGCTGAAGCCCGCTCAGCGCGAGCCAGGAGTATCCGTAGTAGGCGAACCGGTCGGCCCCTGCGGCGTCGGCCACGGCGAGCATGTCGCCGGCGATGTTGGCGGGTGTCAGGGTGTCCGGCTTCGGGGTGGCCAGGACGTGGCCCTCGTAGTCGAAGGCGACCACCTGGAACGCGTCGCCGAGTCCTTCGATGAGGGAGTGTCCCAGGGCCGGGTCGGCGCCCCACTTGCGCATCTCGTCGGCCTGGGGTCCTTCGACCGGCCTCGGGTTGACCGGGAGCAGCAGGGTGGGACCGCTGCCGTGGATCTCTATGTCGACAGTGGTTCCGTCATGCAGTTTCGCTTCGGGCATCGAATCCGTCTCCAGTCTTCAGCCATCGGGAGGGAACAGCTCTTTAGGCCGTAAACCAACAGCCTGGAAACAGGATAGCTTATGCCATAAAGAGTTGTGTCGTGAGAGCCCTCCGTCCGCCGGAGCGGGTCACCCGCTCCCCTGTCCCCCGGCCCTGCTCACGGCCGCCTCGATCCCGTCAAGCAGGACGGCGAGTCCCACCCCGAAGGTCTCCTTCGCCTCCCGCTCCAGGTGGGGCACGTCCTCCCGCTCGTCCGTGAGCCGAGGTGTCCCTTCGCTCTCAAGCCAGGCCACCGTCGGAAACCGTTCGGCGAAGTCGGGGGCGACCTCCTTCAGCAGGGCCGAGCGGGCGTGCCACCACTCCTCGTCGGACACCCCTGTCGCCGCCGGGGCCTGCCGGGTCTCCGCGACCGTCTGCGCCGACCCCCGCACGAAGTGGAACAGCGTCCCGACGACGCGCCGCAGCACGCCGGCTCCCAGCCCGGTCTCGCGGAGGATTCCCAGCACCGTCTCGAGCATGACGTACTCGTTGGGGCCCAGCGCCGGCCGGGCCTGCGACACCTGCAGCACCCACGGGTGGCGCAGGTAGAACGCCCAGGTGTCCCAGGCCCAGGACGTCACGGCCGCCCGCCACCCCTCCGCCGGCCCGTAGCCGGTGGGCAGTTCGGCGAGGACGCGGTCGTGCATCAGGTCGACCAGCTCGCTCTTGCTGGGAACGTAGGTGTACAGGGCCATGCCCGTACGGCCGAGCCGCTCGCCCACCGCGCGCATGGACAGCGCCGCCATCCCCTGCTCGTCGGCGACGGCGATCGCCGCGTCCACGATCACGTCCACACTCAGTCCGGGCCTGGGTCCCGGAGCGGCCCGCACGGCCCCCGGCCCCGGGGTGCGCCACAGCAGGGCCATCGAACGGCGTGCGTCACCCTGTCCGGCGAATACCGCCACCACGTAACTCCTTATGGTATAAACTAATTTTGGGGAATCATCTGTTTACAGCCTAAGGATATCAGGGCGGGTTTATTCGGAACCTCGCCCGCGAGGCGCGATCCTTACCGGCACTCCGGCTGAGGCTCCCGGGGTCCGCGGTAGGGCAGCGTCTGGCTGTAGACGAGGTTGGTGCCGGCTCCCCGGATACTTGAGGCGCACCACGGCGAGCACCGCGAAACCGGCCTTCACCAGGTCGACACCGGCCCGGTAGCCGGTGATGACGCCCGTCGTCTCCAGCCGTTTGACCCGTTCGGTCGTCGCCGAGGCGCTGAGGTTCACCCGCCGTCCCAGCTCGGTGAGCGGGATACGGCCGTCTCGTTGGAGTTCCGCCAGGATCGACCAGTCGGTGGCATCAAGACTCTCGGTCATATGGCAAAAATACCGGCAGATCCACGGCGTATTCGCCTGTACGCCGTGAGAGCTCTCTTACGGTCGCGGGTGGGTGCTGGATAGCCTGAACTGGTGCAAATAGGAGTAAACGTCCCGAACTTCGGGCCTGGTACCGACCCCGGCATGCTACGCGGCTGGGCGCAGACGGTGGAGGGTCTGGGCTTCGACCTGCTGATGGTCTCCGACCATGTCGCGGTGACACCCGACGTCGCCGGGCAGTATCCGGCGCCGTTCTACGAACCCTTCACCACCCTGTCCTGGCTGGCCGGCATCACCCACCGGGTCCGGCTGGGGACCACGGTGCTCATCGTGCCGTACCGGCATCCGCTGCTCATCGCCCGCATGGCCGCCAACCTCAACCAGTTCAGCGGGGGACGGCTGGTCCTCGGTGTGGGCGTCGGCTGGGCGCGACAGGAGTTCGACGCGCTCGGAGTCCCGTTCCAGCAGCGCGGGAAGCTGACCGACGATCACCTGCGGGCGGTACGTGCCGCCTGGGACGACGACGAGGACTACCGCAGCGGGCGGATCCCGCTCTGGGTCGGCGGCAACAGCGACGCCGGCCTGCGCCGGGCCGTACGCCTGGGCGACGCATGGCATCCGCTGCGGGTCACCCTCCCCCGGCTGCGTGAGGCGCCGGCCCGGATGAAGGCCCTCGCCGACGAGCAGCAACGGCCGGTACCCGCCCTGGCCCCCCGCATCGCCCTGCGGCTCACCGAGTCACCGATCACCGCCCCCGGAAGGCTCGCCGGTGAGGGCACGATCGAGCAGGTTCTCGACGACCTCGAACAGCTGCGCCTCCTGGGCGCGGAGACCGTCGTGCTCGATCCGTTCAACGGCGACCCCCGCGAGACCTCTCACCCGCAGGTGGCATGGCAGGCGCTCGCGACCGTAGCCGCCCGCTGGGGCCTGAACACGCATCACACACGGACGGAGCAGCAGTGACACACGACGACGAGAACTTTCTCCGCAGGGCCGTCGAGCTTGCCGCCGAGGCGCGGGCGGCTGGAGACGCACCGTTCGGATCGCTGCTGGTAGGCCCGGACGGCAGTGTGCTCGCCGAAGAGCACAACACGGTCCTGTCCGACGCCGACATCAGCGCCCATCTCGAGCTGAAGCTGGCCAGGTGGGCGGCCCGTGAACTCGATCCCGGCACGGCGGCCGCCACCACCACCATGTACACCAGCTGCCAGCCCTGCGGCATGTGCGCGGGCGCCATCGAGCGCTCCGGCCTCGGCGGCGTCGTGTTCGCGCTCTCCACCGAACAGCTCACCGGCCTCAAGCCGCCCGCCGCCCCCGTCGGCGTGCGCCAGGAAGGCCCCGCGCTGTTCGAGGAGGCGCGGATCCCCGTAGAGGGCTATTACCGCTGATCCGCCACAGCCGAACAGCGCGTGACGGGGGGCGTGGTCGACGACCGCGCCCCCCGAGGGCATTTCCCGTGGAACGAAACGGCCGTCGCCTGTCCGCCGAACGCGGTAAGGCGTTCGGGATCCACGGCACCGTCATGGGCAGTTCCTCCGGCCTGGGCGTCGTTCTCGGTGGGGTCCCCACCGACTACCTCGACTGGCGCTGGTGCATGTACGTGAACCTGCCGATCGCGCTCGCCGCCGGGGCCGGACCGCTGCTGCCGCTGCGGGCGGTCCTCGACCGGCGTCGGGGCGGGTCCTATCTGGCGGTGCTCAGCCTGGCGGTTGCCTGGCCGTGCTCACGGTTTTCCTCATCACCGGACCGGGCAACCCTCAGCGGTAGCCGGCCGGATTCCCGGCCGGTGGGCAGAGCGGCCAGGGGAAGGAACGGACCGCTCAGTGTGCCGGCGCTCGATCACGCCGTCGATGCGGTGCACTGACCTTGACGGGGATCGCCGGACTCCGACCTATGTCTACGGCCGAGGGCGACGCCGGTGACGAGCACACCGAGGAGGGTCACGCCGGCGGCCAGGTAGTAGGCCATGCTCAGGCCATGGGTGAGTGCCTGCCGCAGCGCGTCGCCGTTCAGGCCGCCGATACCGGCGTTGGCGATGAGCGCCATGAGGGCCGTGCCGACAGCCAGCCCGGTCCGGTGGGTCACGGACGCCATCCCGGAGGCGACGCCCTGCTCGCTCACCGCGACGCCGTTGCCTGCGGCGACCCACATCGAGGTCCAGACGATGCCCATCCCGAAACCGGTCACCATGATGCCGGGCAACACAGCGACGAGCGGGGAGCGAGGGGAAAGCGTAAGGGCCAGCAGGACCATGCCGGCCGTACCGACCAGCAGGTCGGCGGACAGGGCGGTGCGCATGCCCGCACGGGTGACCAGTCGCTCGGCGACCGCGGCCGCCTTCGAGCAGCTGCGCTCGTCGGCCGTGCAGGCAACGGAAAGAACGCTGCAGACCCGCGAGGCGACCTGACCGCCCCCGGACTGCTTCAAGGAGGTGAGGCCAGCACGCCCGGCTCGTTCCGCCTCCTGGTCGAGCGTGGCCTTCACCCGACATCCCTTACGCCGACGATCTCGGCTTCACCGCCACCGGCGACGTCCGCGACGGCGTTCTCTACCACGAGCACCTCGTGCTCTACCGGAAACGAGATGCTCGGCGATCCTGGCTTCAACAGATCAACATGCCGTCTAGTCCACGAATCTCTGGGTTGACCTGGGGAAATGAAAAATGACACGCCGGACGGGCGTGTCACTAGTGCTGCGTTCCTCAAAGGGTGTACATGAAGTGGCGGCGGTATGAGCGAGGTGTGGGCTGGAGGCGTCCCCAGATCCAGGGGCGGGCGCGGGCGTTGAGCTGGGCGGTGGCAACGCGGGTGGCGTGGTCGATCTCATCGGGATCGGCGAAGGAGGTCCCGGCCAGAGCGGTCTTGCGGAACAGGCGCCACCAGCCCTCTTGCAGGTTGAGCCAGCACGCGCCGACCGGGATGAACACCTGCCGGATGCGGGGGTGGTCGATCAGCCACGTGCGGGTGGAGACGCTGTTGTGACTGGAGAGGTTGTCGGTGATGACGACGATCTGGCCGTGCGGGTTGGCCTCTTCCACCTGCTGGAGAAACCGTTGGTAGTGGTCGCTGTTGCGGGAGGCGGCGGTCATGGTGACCGCGGCGCCGTCGGCGACGCGGAGCCCGCCATAGACCCAGGTCTTCTCCGGGCCGCGCGAGTAGTCCAGCTCGGCTTTGATCCGATGGCCGTCGGGCGACCAGGCGGGCGAGGGTGGGAAGGTGCGCGGGATCACCGGTCCGAGTTCGTCGGCGCAGATCACCGTGGAGCCCTCCGGCGGGGCGGTGTAGAGCTCCACGATGGCCGTCCTTTTGGGGCGAATTCCGGATCCCGGCTGGTCACCCAGCTGCGGGTATGGCGCCAGCGCACCCCCTCGGCCAGCAGGATGCGCCGTACCTGGCTGCGATGCACCTCGATCCCGGCCTCCTGGGCCGCCTGGGTGAGGGTGTCCAAGGTCCACTCCGCCGGCTTGTCCTCATCGGCGGCTGACAGCTCCCCGGCCGCATCGCGGACCAGGCGCCCGGGCGGCGCCGACCGGGCCAGCGCGATGATGGCCGAGCGCTGCTCTTCGGTGATCCGCCGCTTGCGCCCCACTCCGGGACGGTCACCCAGTCCATCGAGGCCGTCGGCGTTGAACCGGTGCAGCCAGCGGCGCACCTTCTTTTCATGGCAGCCGATCTCGGCTGCGATCGCCGGGACTCCCAGTCCGTCCCAGCTCAGCGTGATGATCCGGGCTCGCTCGATCCAATCGGCCGGGGCATGCCGGGCCCGAGCGAGCTGATGAACCTTCTTGGCCTCCGCCTCGTCTTGCAGCGGACGGGCCCGCAGAAACTTCGGCACCGTGCTCGCCTCCACACAGCAGGTCAGCACCCTTTGGGAACAAAACCTACCCATGCAAAGAGGAACGAAGCACTAGCTCGCTGGCCTGCAGATAAGGCGATGATCCACGCCCGTGACCGGATCCGGGACCTCACCCACCGGTCGCGGCTGTGGATGTCGGTCGAGGCGGTCGTGCAGGAGGTGAACGCCTTCCTGCGCAGGTGGGCGACGTACTTCGAGTACGGCCACTCCACGATCCGCATCGGCAAGATCAGGCACTACGCGATCCATCGGCTGGCGATCTTTATCGGGAAGCGACACAAACGCGGACGGCGCTTCGGCATCGACGTGGTCGCCTACCGCTCGCCGGACCAGTGCGGTCTGATCAAGCTGTCTGGAATCGTCGTCCCGCCCAGGGCCGGCAAGCCCTGGCGGGAGAAGCTGAATACCGGCGGTGAACGGCGTCGGTGAGCTGGGTGCGGGAGAACCGCACGCCCAGTTCGATGCGGCGGGAGCTGGAAACGGAGTGACCTGATCACGGACACCAGGGAGAGCACAGCCGACCGGGAAACCGGCGGAAGACAGGCCCTGGGCCCTACCGTCAACCATGATCACCACCGCGCCAGCTCCCGACCCTACCGATACTGGCTGTTCCGTTGGCCCCAAGGCCGGTGACACACATCAAAATTTCTTCAGCGCCATCTGGCACCCCTTGTCCTGGACCGATTCTCCCGGCCGCCGGAAATCACGGCGTGGGAGCAGTCGGCTCAGGACGGTCCGTGGCGCGCAGTTCCGCCGTCACCGCCCGCTCCCGTAGCTGGGCGGCCTCGGCTCGCAGCGTCTCCATCTGTTCGCGCAGGTCGGACAGTCTCATCTGCTCCATGGCCAACTGCATCCGCGCCTCGTTCCGTTCGGCCTGCGCCTGCGTGGTCTTCGCTGCGGCGCGTTCCTGGGCTTCGGAGATCTTTTCGGCGGCGCGTTCCTCGGCTTTGGCGAGCTGCCGTACCGCCCGCTTCTCGACCTCGGCTGCCTGTTTGGCCGCACGGCCCGCCTGAGCTCGGGCTTCGGCCGCCTCGGCCTGGGCCTGGCCCCGCGCCCGCGCCTCGCTGTCGGCCCGTACCACTGCCCGATCTCGTTCAGCCTCGATCGTCTGTGCCCGCGCCTCGGCGGCCACAAAGGCCCGTTCGGCCTCGGCCTTTGCCTCCTGGGCGGTCCTGGCCGCGCTCTGCGCCAGGTCTCGCTCCGCGTCTGCCTGCTCGGCCCTTTGCCGTTCTCGTACGGCCTGCGCCTGGGCCTGTTGTGTCTGAGCCTCGGCGGCCTCCACCCTTTCGGCCAGCTCCCGCACCGCGGTGTCTCTGGCCGACTCGGCACGGTCGGCCCTGCGCATGGCCTCCTGCTCGGCGTGCTTGGACTGACGTTCGGTGGCGGCCGCCTCGTGCAGGGCGGCCAGCGCCTGCTGCCTGGCCGTCTCGGCATCGGCCAGCGCGGTGTCCCGTTCGGCGTTGGCCTCCTCCACCTGCCGCGCCATCGTGTCGCGTTCCCGGCGCGCGTGACCGGTGGCCTCGCGTGCCAGCCGTACTTGCTCGAAAGCCTGCTCCCGTTCGGTGCGCGCGATCGCCACCCTGGTGTGCGCCTCGGCCTGCACCGCACTCAGTTTGGCCTCCACCCCCGCGGGACTGAGCTCGGCGGCCAGCACCTGCGCCAATGGCGCGATCGTGGCGGCCATCCCTTTCTCCATGCGCTCGTAGAACTCCTCCGCCCGGGCAAGCACTCCCTCCAGTCCGGGCGTCGCCCGTTTCAGCTCCCGTTCCCGTTTGGCCACCGCCTGGCAGTCCCCCTGCGGGCAGTACGCCCGCGGGCGCCCCCGTCCGGGGCGCTGTTCGATCGGCGTCCCACAGTGCTTACACGGCGTTACCGCACCCGATGCTTCCGTCACCCTCCCAGAGTAGCATTATTGATTTTCCAGAAATTAAAAATCAATAATTTTGATCTGTTGCGTCGAAGGCAAAGATATGCAACTACCGGGAATGTAAATTCCCGCAAGTTGGTCACATTCGGCCCCGCCTCGACGGCCTGGAACTCCTATAGCTACGGCGATGCGATTCGTCATCTCGCCGACCTGGGGTTTCGTCACGTGGCGTCAGCGAAATCGTCACTTCGTGTCAGTAACGTGAAGACCTCTCACTTGCTTGACGCTTTTGTGCCGGTTTCGTCTTAGTTTTTGAGCGCTCTCGCTCCTTCCTCGGTAGATGTTCCGCAGCCCGGCGAATTGGCCGCGTTCGGTGTATGCGCTCCTGGGCGGCGCAGCGCCACTCCCCCGGCTGAAGTCTGGTGACGTTTCCTGCGAGGCTTTGACGGTGCTGTGGCTGCTTGAGCTGCGGTTTCGTCATTTTCTGTCAGCAGAAATCGTCACTGGGATGTCAGTGGCGGCTATGCGCTGATCGACTGGTTCGACGTCGGGTCGACGATTCCGGTAGGCAGCCGCTGTGGAACGCGGCTGGATGAACTCGGCCTCAAGGAGGCAGCGGGCTACGGGCAGCCGTTGAGCATCTGACCCGATGATGGCCAGATGCCGGTCGCCGCCACCCTGTAATCGCCCTGGGCCGTCACCAGGTCCAGCCTGACCTCCTGAGGCTCACCGGTGAACGCTCGCTGGGCATTGCGCGGTGTGGTTGTCGGTGGTCGTGGCGCTGGCCGCGCCATCGTGTGGCCCTTCGGCTCTCCTGTCTTTGGCCGTCGACGCCGCGTCTGACGGGCGGATCGATGCACTCTGACCTACGGTAATACCGGCCGGTGACGGCTTCATCGGTCCTGTTCGGGCTCTGCGGCGGCGCCGGGGCGCGCCCGCAGCTGGTCGATCTCGGCTCGTAGCTTCCCTACCTCGGCGAACAGCGCGTCATGGCGGGCCTTGAGGTCCTCTCGCTGGCCGCGCAGTTCGGCGAGCAGGTCCTGGTCGGCCTCGTGCAGGGTTTGCACCCGGATCAGCTCGGTGGCGCGGGCCTCGGCCTGCTGCCGGGCGGCCTCCAGCTCGGCGCGCAGGTGCTGGGTCTGCTCGTCGTGGCGCTGGCGCACCCGCTCGAGGCCGGCGTGGGTGGCCAAGGCCCCCTCGCGTGCTGTGGTGGCGTCGGCGGTGGCGGTGGCCAGTTGCAGCGCCAGGGCTGCGGCCCGGTCGCTGTGCTCACTCAGCTGGGTCCGCAGCTGGGCGCCGGTGTGCTGCGCGGTCTGCAGCTGACGGCCGCGTTCGGCGAACTCGTCGTCCAGTGCCGTGCGGGCGGCCTGCAGCTCGCGGTTTTCGGTGCGCAGGGCGCGCAGCTGGTTGGCCTGGTCGGCGGTCACGCCTTCGGCGAGCTCGGTGGCCCTCTTGGCGTCGCCGAGCTTTTCGCCGAGTTCGAGCACTTCGGCGCGGGTCTTTTCCCCGATACGTTCCAGGTCGACACGGGCGTTGCCCTCGCGCTCCTCGGCCAGTCGCTGGGCCTGCTCGGCTTCGCGCATCCGCCGCTCGGCACTGATGCGGGCGCGATCGGCGGCCGCGGCCTGCTCGCGGGCGATCGCGGCGTCCGCGCGGTCCTCGGCGGCTTCGGCTTCGGCGGCACTGATCCGGGCCAGCGCGCCGCTCTCGGCCAGGTCGACCTTTTCGGCGAAGCGGTCGACGAGCGTGCGCAGTGCCTCCTGCAGCGGGCGTGCTTCGGCCAGGACCGCACCGGACTCGGTCACCGCGGCGGTCACCGCGGTGATCTGCTCTTTGCGCCGAGCGCGGGAGGCGGCGGTTTTGCAGGCGTCACTGCAGTACTGGCGAGGCCGGCGGCCGGCGGAGCGCGGCAGCGGCTGACCGTCCCAGGCACATCGGCCGTGCGGGGCCGCCGCATCGGCGGCGGGCGACCGGAGCTCGGCCGCCACGCCCGGCCCGCCGTCGGAGCGGCCGGTGGTGCCGGGCGGGTCGTCGTCGCGCGGCGCCACCGGCGGGTCGGCCGGATGGCCCGGTTCCGGGCGGAGGCCGAAAGCGGTGTTTTTCGGGTCATCCGCAGAGCGGGGTGATACGTTGTCAGCCACCCAAGCACTCTACCAAAACGTGTCTTCCCGACACGATAAAAAATCGAAGTGTTACGTTACGATAACTCGGCGATACGTGCATGCCGGGCAGGCTTGCGATAAGTTGCCTTATCGTAAGCCTGCAGCGCCAAAAATAGAACCAATGATCCTATGAATTACCGGGGGGCCGCATGCGCCTGGAGCGCCCAGACGACGCTGACGGGACGACGCCGGGCCTTGACGGCAATGACGGTGCCGAGGCGGCGGCCTCCCCCGATGAGCCGAGCCCGTCCGGGGTCGCGCTCGCTCGGCGCGCGCCGGCCGACAGCGCGGCACGGATGGGCGATGCGGTCGTCTTGGATGGGGTGACGGTCGTCGGTGGTCGGCGCTCGGCCGACGAGCAGGTGACCGAGGAGGCGGCGCGGCTGATCGCGGCGGCTCCGGCGGCCAACACCACCCGCGCCTACGCCCGTGTCTGGGCCGAGTACCTGTCCTGGTGCACGACCACCGGCCGCACCCCGCTGCCGGCCACCGCCGCCACCCTGGCCAGTTTCGTCGCCGAGTTGGCCGGGCGCGGCCTGGCCCCGGCCAGTATCGACCAGGCACTGGCCTGCGTATCGTCCGCGCACGGCAAGGCCGGCCTGCCCAGACCGCACACCACCGGCGCCCGCGACGCGTTGCGCGCCTACCGCCGTGACTGGAGCACCAAAGGGGGCAACACGGTGCGCAAAGCCCCGCCGATCACCATCAACATCCTGCGCAGCCTCGTCGAGCACACCCCCGACGACACACCCACCGGCATCCGGGACCGGGCCGCGCTGGTGCTCGGCTTTGCCCTGATGGGCCGACGCAGCGAGATCGCCGCCATCGACTGCGACCACCTCACCTTCCCACGCCAAGGACTGGAGGTGTTCATCCCCATGAGCAAAACCGACCAGGACGCCGCCGGGCAGACCGTCGCGGTCCCCTACGGCTCGCACCTTTCCACCTGCCCAGTCCGCTCGGTGCAGACCTGGCTGGCCGTGCTGCGCGAGCATGGCATCACCACCGGGGCGCTGCTGCGCCCCATCGACCGCTTCGGCCGCATCGGCGGCACCCCCGGCTGGGCCGGCCGCGGCGGACTACGACTGTCGGGCGTCACGCTGAACGCCATCGTTAAGGACGCCGCGCTACGCGCCGGGCTGGCCGACGCCGAGCGCTACAGCGCACATGGGCTACGCGCCGGCGGCGCCACCACCCTGGCCGACGCGAACGTGCCTACCGGCAAAATCGCCGAACAGGGTCGGTGGAAGCCCACCTCCCCCACCGTGCACGGCTACGTCCGCGCCGTCGACCGCTGGAAGGACAACCCCATGGGCAAAGCCGGGCTCTAGTCGGTGGTTTGTTGACATGGGGTCGATGTCGCGGTAAGCCGGTGGATAGGGGTAGTTGGTGCTGTTCGGGGGTGGTCGTGGTGGTGACCGCGCGGCGTCCGTGTCCACCGGCGCCGGGTCCGTTGGAGGAGTACGCGGCCCGGTTCGATGATCTGTGGTGCTCGCTCGCGCAGCGCCGGGGGTTCCGCGAATATCTGGCCGGGCTGTTGCTGCCGCGGGACCGGAACAAGACGCTGACGGCCCTGGCCGGTGCGGAGCCGGTGGTCGGGGCCCAGAATGCGGCGGTGCAGCGGCTGCAGTTCTTCTGAGTCGGAGTCGCCGTGGGATCACGAGAAAGTCAACGCCCGGCGCCTTGAGCTGCTGCGGGCCGATCCGGTGACCGCGCCGCATGCGGGCGGGGTGCCGGTGGTCGATGACAGGAGGGGACCGCAAGGACGGCACCGCCACCGCGCACACCGCCCACCAGTATCTGGGCTCGGTCGGGAAGATCGAGAACGGGATCGTGGCAGTGACCACACTCTGGGCCGACGAGCGGGTCTACTACCCGCTGCACGCGGTGCCCTACACCCCCGCCGCTCGGCTGCCTCGCGGCCGCAGCGATCCGGCATTTCGCACCAAGCCGCAGCTCGCGGCCGCTCTGGCAGGTCGGGCTCAGGCCGCCGCCGTGCCGTTTCGGGCGCTGGTGGCCGACTGCGCCTACGGCGACAATGCGGCCTTCACCGCTGAACTGTGGGCCGCTGGATTGGCCGTTCGTGCTCGCGCTCAAGCCGCACCAGGGCTCCTGGGCTCCGGTGGATGAGGCGCACACGGCCCTGGACTCCTAAAGCTACGCTCAGCCGCAAAGTAGTGCTGTCGTCCCAGGTCAACAGGGTCGTCCAACGGCAGCCGACAGCTTCAATCTGTCGAGAAGCGCGGTCCGCGCTTGATCAGCGCCGGTCCCCGGCCGCGGGGAACAATGGAACAGCCATTGGCTCTAAGCCATTCGTTCCTGGCGCCGACGCAGATTTGATGTCACCGAGAAACCGTGAGCGGCCTTCGCTCGGAGGTCGTCCGGGCCGCGTCTCTGAGAGGTAGCCAGCCTCCACTCTGACGCCTGTTTTCGCTGGTCACAGGCCGACGTTGCGCATGGCGTTGTCTCGCCAGCGGTCGACGGCGCGGATGTAGCGCAGCACGACTGGGGAGGCGGGGGCCCAGCGGCCGTGCTTGGCGATGACGGAGACGGGGACGCCCGCGGCGTAGGCGACGGTGGCGCCGCCGGCGCGCAGGCTGTGCGCGGTGAAGGTCTCCGCGCTGGACACGGCGGCGCGGATGGCCAGGGCGCGGATGATGACGTTGACGGCGTCGGCGCCCAGGCGGGGGCCGAGGTTGCCGTGGCGGTCGATGCGGCGCAACAACCGTCCGGAGGTTTCTTCGGCGTCGGTGAGCACGGTGATCCAGTCGGTCCAGGCGGCGACGGGGTCGGTCAGGGGGTGGCTGCCGCGCGGGATGGCGATGGTCTCACCGTGGCTGTCTTTGTCGGTTTTGGAGGTGCGGATGGTGACCTCCAGGCCGTCGCGAACTTCTCGGATGTCCTCGCAGGTCAGGGCGACCAGTTCGGAGCGGCGGCCCATCAGGGCCAGGCCGAGTACCAGCAGGAGTCGGTCGCGGATGCCAATGCGGGTGCTCAGGTCGCAGGCGCTGATCATGGCGCGTAGGGCGTCGATGCTCACGGGTGGGGCTTCGCGCTGGCCGCGGGCACCGGTTTCGGCGCGGGCGCGTTTGTAGGCGCGCAGGGCCAGGCGGGCGGCGTCGGTGGGTGGCTGGTTGGTTGGTGTGGCCGGCCAGGCGGTGCATGGTGCGCACGCAGGCGAGGGCTTGTTCGATGCTGGCCGGGGCCTGGCCGGCCGTGCACCTCAGCGTCAGTGCCTGGTCGAGCGCGGCCACGTCGAGGGCGGGGCCTTCTTCCAGGGTCAGGGGTGAAGGGTGGCGACCGGGGCGAGCACGGCGTCCATCCGGGCGACGAGGGCGGGGTCCAGGGTGATGCCGGACGCCGCCGCGTTCTCGGTGAGCTGGTCCGGGCGGGAGGCGCCGACGATCGCGGCGGCGACGTCGCGATTGCGCAGCACCCACGCCACCGCCAGCTGCGCCATGGTGAGCCCCGCCTCGCGCGCGAGCGGGCGGAGCAGTTGCACCCGCTCGAGGACGTCGTCGCGCAGGTAGCCCTGGATGTTCAGGGCGCCGCCGCCGTTGTGGTCGGAGGCCCGGCTTCCGTGGGGAACCGCGCCGCCGGATGCGTACTTGCCGGTCAGTACGCCCTGGGCGATCGGTGACCAGACCACCTGACCCACGCCGAGCTCACGGCAGGCTGGCAGGATGTCGGCCTCGATGACCCGCCACAGCGCCGAGTACTCGGGCTGATTGGCCACCAGCGGCACGCCGAGCTCACGGGCGTAGGCGTGCGCGGACCGGATCTGCTCGGCCGTCCATTCGGATACGCCTATGTAGAGGGCCTTGCCGGACCGCACCACGTCGGCGAACGCCTTCATCGTCTCCCGCAAGGGGGTGCGGTGGTCGAATCGGTGCGCCTGGTAGAGGTCGATGTGATCCGTCCGCAGGCGGCGCAGCGACCGCTCGATCGACGTGATGATGTGTCTGCGGCTCAGGCCTCTGTCGTTGGCGCCACGCCCGGTCGGGAAGTAGACTTTGGTCAATATTTCAAGTCCTTCGCGGCGTTCGCCGACCAATGCCCTGCCCAGCAGCATTTCGGCGCGCCCGCCGGCATAGGCGTCGGCGGTGTCGAAAGTGGTGATGCCGGCGTCCAGCGCGGCGCGCACGCAGGCGAGCGCCGTTTCCTCGTCGACCTGTGAGCCGTGGGTGAGGAAGTTGCCATAGGCGATTTCGCTGACCACGAGGCCACTGCGCCCGAGCCGCCGGAATTTCACGCCGACGACCGCCCGCTGAAGTTAACCATAATGAATCATCTTTCATTGAAAGATATCCGGCAACTGGTAAAGTGTCGCTCCATGTCCGCCGCAGCAAAATCGGAGTCCCGGGCCACTTCCGCCATCCTCAGTGACGCCTCTGAAATTCTGCTGGCGTTGTCCAACGATCGACGATTGTCCATCGTCAACACGGTCGTGACGATGAACAAGGAGTCCGGCGCGGTGAGGCTGGCGGAGCTGGGCCGCGCTCTGGGACTGGACCTCAAGCCCCTCTCCCGCGATGTGATGCGACTGGTCGAGGCCGGCGTGCTGCGGCGCGACGGTGACGCGCTGATCGCCGACATCGCCTCGCTGGGACGGATCGGCGATTCGGTGGTGGAGATGACCGCGCTGTGCCAGGCGATCCCACCGGAGTCGCCGTTGCGCCGCTACCTCGTCCACGGCCGCATCGTCGACCTGCCGAAGCGGCCAGAAGACCTCGACGTGATCGCGCACGCCCTCGCCAGCCTCCTGCCCGAGGACCAGACGCTGAGCGAGAGCGAGGTCAACGCGATCCTCGCCCACGCGGGCGACGACGTCGCGCGGCTGCGGCGGCTGCTGGCAGACCTCGGCCTCGTCGAGCGGTCGGGATCGGCGGAGTATCGACGCCCCGCCGCGGCGCCGGCCAGGGCCCTGTGACCGGGCACACCACCGCCGTCCCGGTCGTCGACTTCGACCGGCTGCCTGCGGACTGGGGGCACGGCCCGTGCATCCTGCGCGGACTCGACGGCGTCGACGCGGTCGACACATATGGCATCCTGCGCCGCATCGGCGCCGCCGTACGCGACGGGACCTGCCGCCGGCCCGACGACGTCAAGGTCTTCACCGTCCCGCAGGTGGCGGCGGAGCTCGGCGAGTACCTTCCCGGCCCCGGCGAGTCCGAGTTCGGCCCGTACGCGCGGCGGGTGTCGCAGTCGTTGGACGTCGGCTGGAGCGTGGTGGCCAACTCGGCACAGTCGCAATCCACGGACTTGTACCGATTCGCCCGTGACGTGTTCATCCGGCTACGTGGCACCGAGCGCGGGCTACCCGCAGGCATCTCGGACTGTTTCATCGTCGCCGGCTCGTACGCGTCGGGGCCGACCCGCATCCACAAGGACACCGCCGACGTCTTCCTGTACGTGGCCGAAGGCGTCAAGACGATGCTGCTGTGGCCGTTCGAGACGCTCGCCGGCCAGGCGCCGGACGACTGCGACCCGGGGCACGAGTACGTCGCGCTCGGCATCGGGGCCGACGCCGTCGACACGCCGCCGCTGCGGCTGACCGGCGGGCCGGGCGACGTGCTCTACTGGCCGGCGTCCTACTGGCACTGCGGCGAGTCCGACGGGCAGCCGTCGCTGAGCCTGCACCTCGCCACGCACAACTTCCGTGACATGGGACCGGTGTGGGCCGGTGCCTTCACTCGCGCCGGGCTCGGTGCGCAGGCGCCGCGGTGGAGCACCACGGAGCGCGAACTGGCCGCCGACGCGCTGACGTTCGGGCGTACCGCCGCCTCGGCCGCCACCTCCGCCGTGCACCAGTGGAGCGTGACGCGGCACAGCACGGCCAACTTCGAGATCCTCCCCGACTTCCCGCGGTGCACGCCGCCCGACTGGCAGCAGGCGGCGGGGGTACGCGCGGCGCAGCGCACACCCGTTTCCTGGGCGCCCGACGCCGCGGACCCGAACACGATCATCGTGGCCGTCAACGGCCGCTCGTTCCGTATCGCGGCGCGGCAGCCGTCGGTGTCGCTGCTGAGCGCGCTGGACAACCTGGCCGAGGGCGCGGTCCTGAGCCTCGACGCGTGGCGTGGGACCGACGGGCTGCCGGCCGACGTGGTGGCGATACTCGACGTCGCCTATGTCGCCGGGGCGGTGGACGCCGGCTGAGCCTCCGCCCGCACCGGCACGACCAGGGTGGTGGCGAGCGGCTCGGCGTACAGGCCGGGCGCCGCCGCGTCGACCTCGGCGAAGGTCACGTCCCGCAGCGCCGCCGGCAGGGCCGTCCACAGGTTCGCCGGCAGGCCGGCGCGTTGCGCCTCGCCGTGCGCGAGCAGCAGGGAGTTCGTCGACGCGAGACGGCGCAGCACCTGAGTCCGCACGATGCGCCTGGCGTCCTCGACCGGGCGTGCCGAAGGACGTGCCGCGTCCGCGTGTGCCGCGTGGATCAGCGACACCACGCGGTCGGCCGTCGCCATGTCCGGCGCGGCGAGCATGACGAACTCGCCGCGGGCGAGGTCGGTCACGCAGTCCCACAGGTAGCTCACCGCCGCACGGGACCGCACGATGTCGTCGAGCGCCGAGTGGTACGGGCCGAACGCCGCCTGGTTGGCGATGAGGGTCGCGGCCAGCTCCCGTAAGGTGCGGACCGGCGGAACGGCGCGCCGGACCTGAAGGTAGGCCAGATCCGCGCGTGGTGAGCCGACCTCGAGCCACGCCGGTGGCCTGCGGGGCCGACGCAGGTTGATCACCGGATCTTCGCCGCACGCCACGGCGTCCGGCCCGAGCGCCGCGGTGACGGCCACGCCGACCGGCACGGCCGCGGGCTCCTCGAGCAGCCGCCGGGCGGCGCGCACGACGTCGGCGACGAGCTGCCCCGCATGGATCCGGCCAGGGCCTGTGGGCCGGGCGAAGAGCGTGGCCAGGGTGGCGAGGTGATGCGAGGTTTCGACGGACGCGGCGGCGGCCCGTTCCAGCGCGCGCCCGGCCCGCTCGGCAGGCACGGGAGCCGGTCGTACGGCGTCGTGCAGGCGCGCCGCCTGCTCCCAGACGCAGGTCGGGTCGAGCGCCGTTACCGTCACGTCCACGCCGATGACGCGGCCGTGGTCGACGAGGGGGGCGGCCGCGCCGAGCCGGGCGCCGAAGGTCCAGACCCTTGGGAGGGTCAGCGCGTCGTGGATGAGCTGGACGGCGGGCCCGTCCGGCGGAGCGCTGTCCGCGCGCAGGTGCACGCGCGGCTGCGGGTCACCGGTGTGCACGTACCGCACGCTGCGGTTGCCGTCGCGGCGCTCCCAGGCGGTCACCGCCGCGACCCGGCGTGTGCGCGGAATTCCGCGTGCGGGCTTGTGGCGAGCAGCTCGGCGAAGTCCCGCATCGTGGCCGTCGACGCCTCGCGGACCGCCTGCCGTACCGCGTCGTGACCGATCGCCGGGCCGATCAGATCGATCGCGTCGATGGCGGCCTGGTCGGTGGCCTCGATCCGGGTCGCGTCGGTGGCGGCGCGCACCGCGTCGAACTGCGCCAGGTCACCGCGCAGCAGCGGGAGCAGGTGATCGTGGACGAGGTCCGCGGCGGGTCCGTCCGCCAGGCCGGCGGCCACCGCGAACAGGTGACCGCCGCGCACCGCCGCCGTGCCGAACGGGGAGACGACCCGTCCCGACACCCACCGCAGCCCGGCCGGTGGCGGGCATCGCTCGATCAGCCCGGTGGCGAGCCAGGCCGCTGCCGCGACGTCCACGGTGGACGGAAGAAGCCAGGCGGTGGCGCGCGCCTCGACGTCCTCGGTGGCGACGGACCAGCCGCCTGTCAGTGCCGGCGCCAGCGCGCTCACCGTCCCGCCCTGGTCAGTCGGTACGGCGAAGGCGGCCAGCAGTTCCCCGGGTGAGGGCGACGCCTGCGGTCCCGCGACGCACACGGCGAGGCGGTGCCCGGTCAGGAACGAGGTGATGCCGTCGAGCCGCAGACCGTCGGTGTCGACGGCGACCGGATCGAAGTCGGGATCGCCGCGCAGCGCCCGGGCGATGTCGCGGCGCGGGAACCCGAAGACCCGCCGCTCCCGTCCGGTCCGCCGTTCCAGCGCGATGAGCTTCAGCGCGGCCGCGACGCGCGGCGCCATCGCCTCGGGCGGGGCGGCGCGGCAGCGGTGAAGCCGCCGCGCCAGGGCGGAGACGACCGCCGGAACCTCGTCCGGCGGGCACACGTGGTGCAGCACGACGGCGTGCTCGCGGGTCTCACCCCACTCGACGGTCGGCGCGTCGAGCCCGTGCGCGAACCACACGTGTTCGAACAGATGGGCCAGACCCGCGCCGGACGGCGGGTCGTCAAGGTAGCCGCGGGCCACCACCACGCAGATCGCGCTGTAGAGGCTGTCGGGCAGCACATGCACCGCGGCACTGACGCCGCCGCGGTGCGAGGAGGCGATCACTCACGATCTCCCTGGGGTACGGCGGCGCCGTCCTGCGGCGCAGGCGCCCGCCGGGCGGCCATGAGCACGAGACCGGCGGCGGCGGCCACCACCGTGACCACGCCGGCGACCACGAACGTGGCGCGGGGGTCCCTCGCGGCGAAGATGCCGCCGAGCACAAAACCGACCAGGAAGAACGAGTTGATGATCGAACCCGCGGCGGCGTGCGCGCGGCCCAGCAGCTCATTCGGGGTGCGGATCTGCACCGCCGTACGCATGCCCATGTTCTGGTAGGCGTTGGCCGCGCCCGCCGCCAGCGCGGCGACGACCGCGAGCACGACAACGCTGACAAGTCCGTACGCGAGGATCGCCACGCCCATGACGCCGGCGCCGATCAACACGACACGCTCGGGAACCCGGAACTCGCGGCGGGATCCGAGGGCGGCGCCAACCAGTGCGCCGACCCCCCACGCCGCGGTCAGCACGCCCAGGGCCGTGGCGCCCGCTTGCAGGGGCCCCTTGACGAAGAACACCAATGCCACGTTGACCATCGAGCTGGCCGACACGGTGATGATCACGATCGGCAGGACGGTGCGCAGCTCGGTCTGGCGGGCCAGGAACTTGATGCCGTCGGTGGCGCCCGTCCACCACACCTTGCCGTCGTCGTTGACCGGGCGGCGCACCTTGATGAGCACGATCGCCGCCGCGGCCAGGGCGAAGGACACGGCGTCGGCCAGCAGCGCCGGCCGTACCCCGACGCTTGCCACCAGCACGCCGCCGATGACCGGCCCGGCGAGCGTGGACGCGGAGCGGCTGACCTCCAGCAGTCCATTGGCCCGGGTCGGGAAGGCCTCGCCGGCCAGCAGGGGGATCAGCACGATCGCCGCCGGGGTGGACACGGCCGCGCACAGGCCGACCAGCGTCGAGCCGCCGAGCAGGACGGCCGTGTTCGGCCAGGCGCTCATGGCCAGCACGACGACGGCCTGCACCCCGGACACCAGGGCGAGCATCCGCCCGGCGTCGCGCCGGTCGAGCAGCTGGCCGGCCAGCGGCGCCAGCAGTACGGCGGGCACCAGCTGCAGCACCAGCAGCGCGGCGACGAGAAACGACTGCCCGGTCTCGGCGAGGTGGAACATGACCGCGATGGCGGCGATCTCGTCGCCGACGGCCGAGACGAACACCACGACGAGGAAGACGGCGGCCGCACCTCGGCGACCCTGGGCGACATCGGTGGACATAGTGGTGGGGTTATCCTTTACGGCCGGTGAGAATGTAGTCGGCGTCGTTGCCGTAGGCGTGCAGCGCTCCGAGCCCCGCGCCCGCGAACATCTGGGCGAGCGCGGCGATGGGGCGCAACCGCCGCAGCTGTGTCCCGCGTTGCGTCTGCCGTACGGTTCCGTCGGGGCCGACGATCCGGATGACCCGCTCGATCCGCAGGCACCGGCCGTCGTCGTCGGGGGTCCGTCGCTCCTCGACCTGCGCGAATGTGGCCTCGGCGACCTGGACGTCGGGGCGCCGCGTCCAGCCGGTGCCGTCGCGCAGGGTGCCCTCGCCGGCCGAACCGGCGAGCGCGAGGACGCCGCCGGGCTTGAGCGCGGCCGCGTAGCTGTGCACCGCGGTCATGGCGACGGCGTCGTCCACGATGAAGCTGAACGCGTTGAGCGGGCAGAAGATCACCGCGTATCCGCGCAGCGACGCGTCGAGCGGCGCGAAACTGCCGCGATGCACCACCGGGCGCAGCCCGAGCCGGCTCGCCTCGGCGACGCACACGTCGGTCATCTCATCGGAGATCTCCAGCCCTTCGACGTCGTGCCCGGCGGCGAGCAGGCGCAGCGTCAGGCGTCCGGTTCCGCTGCCCAGCTCCAGGGCTGGGCCGTCGGCATCGGCGACCAGTTGGGTGAACACGTCGTCCTCAACGAAACGTTGATCGGCAATGGCATTGGCGTACACGGTCCCGAGGAGGCCATCATAGAAGCTCGTCGTCGTCACGCGGCTCAGACCCGGAACGCGTTGTCGGGCAGCCGCGGCGCCGCCGCGGC